>JASLZV010000337.1 GCA_030754715.1 Phycisphaerae bacterium | reverse complement strand
CCGCCCACTGACACAAATACTGCACCAAGAAACCGACGTTTCACGTCACGCGGTGTCGCACGATGGCGCGGTTGACAGTGCAGGCGCTGATATGCAAGGCGGTGTTGACACCAGCCCTGATAGGCCCGTTTCAGCCAATGAAATTGGGGGCTTTGGCGCTCCTTGTCCCACCACGTCACCCAGTTGCGCAGTTCTCCCAAGCGCTCCGGAGCATCGGCGCAAGTCACTGGGCCCTGTAGGATTCGAACCTACGGATTCGTCTTGTAAACAAAAGACTTACGACTCTACTGACACAAATACTGCACCAAAAAACGCCAAAACTGCGGCCAATGACCCCGATCTGGCCAAGGTTATCGACACCTGGCCTGACCTGCCCGGGCCCATCAAGACAGCCATTCTGGCCCTAGTTCAAAGTTCACAGCAAACCCAGGGCAAGCCTGCTGGCGACGCCACAGAAACCAACACGAAGGAAATCTAAGAGCAATGAAGAACAAGAGTCCAAGCGAGTATATCTGGAGCATACTTTCGGGCGAATCCATTTGACGCGAGGTGACTAAATGAACGGAGAACAGAAGAAAGGGCGCTGGGCAAGCCTGAAGGATCCGGGCATCGGAGCGATTTGCCTCAAGCGTCGGCATGAGGTGGGGCTCCGGCAGGACGAAACCGCTGTTCGCGGCGGTCTCACGTACAGTGCCCTGAGCAAGATCGAACGGGGCCGCTCGCGGCCGACAATTGACACAATCGTCCGGATCGCTTTCGCCTGTGGGTATAGTGACGTGTCAGTATTCCTTTACGGCTTGAAGGTGAAAGACGTTCTCGGCCAGGCAGTGTACGACCACCTGATTAGCACCCTGCCCCCGGTTCGGGATGGCGGGGACTGATTCCGAGGAGGGTTGCTTGCACTGAGGTTGTCATGTGGGCGGACCAATTGGCCTCCACAAGGGCCTGGCCCCGGAATACCTACTTGAGGGTAGATCGTCGATTCTGGGGCCTCTGAGGCCGTTTTATCGCTGTCCTAGACTGCTTCAGGAGGGTTGCCTCCGAGGCTTTGGGGGTTGAGAAGCAAGGGCCGGCACCACCCCCCTTGATGGAACGATGCGTCATGCAGGGGGAATCTTAGGTCCTTCCCATTCTCTCTCTTTTTTGATGGGGCTCCAATGCTGAAAAATCGCGGGGCGGGAAAGAGGTTTTTTGGCTTGAGAAAAGCCCATAAGTCCTGGTTGTTCGTGGGGGGTCGTGGCAATCTCTTTGCTTGCAAGCGGGCTATCCAAATACCGAGTTTTTCCGACGTCGTCACCAAGATGCCTGGCGCAGATAGGCAGATGCATTTGGCGCGGCGGCGGGCGGTATTGGAACATGGAAAACGGGCTGGGCGGGATAACGGCTACGGTTACGATAATATCTGATATGATGACCGACTCAGGGCTGAACATTCCGGCGTTTGTCCTTGGCAACGGCCCGAGGCTACCGGGCCTGGGGGCGCTTGCACCGCTGCAGCAGCGCTTCACGGTGGGCGTCAATCGGATCTTGCGGAGCGGCTTTGTCATCCCGCAAGCGAGGTTCATTGTCGATGGTTTCTTGAAGGCCATGCTTCAAGAACTCGGATAACCAGTCACACAATTTTGTGTCAGGTGTGCGGTGTTTGAAAAGAAAACTGACCAGTTGGATTCGAGCATGTCTGTGTTGTTCGGGAGAATCAAGGCGTTCATTAAAAGTAAGCCATCGGCTTATCAACTCGGACAATCTAATCTTTCCGTCCTTCCATGCTCCCGCGCACCAGGCGGCGCAATCCTCAAGCCAATAGGTAACAGGTGATGGCTGGTATGGATTGGTAGCTGGCTTCAATGAGCTTTTTGACACTCAAAGTTTTTTGTTAAGTTAAATTGGGCAAAATAATCCTTGACATAAAACGCATCGTTGGGTAGTATCCTCGGTGTTCGTACTAACAATTACCCTGAGCCGGGTAGTATTAGAGCCGTTCGGACGCGTGGTGAGAGAACTTGTAGCATTCCTAAGCAGTTTTCCCCACTGAAAAACGCAATAATGGTGTAGTGCAGAAGTTGTTCTGTATCTGGGTATCCTTATTGTAAAATATTAACTTTTTTTTGAAGGAGGAGTGTGATGAAGAAGAGAGAATTAATGATTTTGGTGGTTGGTGTATTGTTGGCTTTTAATTCAGGTGCACAAGCAACAGTCACGATGGACTGGGTAGCTGTAGGTAATGCGGGCAATGCTGCTGATAGTACCGGCTATGGCGGTGTCTCTGACGTATACCAGATTAGCACTTATGAGGTGACCGCTGGTCAGTACACCGAATTTCTCAATGCTGTGGCTACTACGGATACGCACGGGTTGTACAACACGAGTATGAACAGCAGCAGTTACGGTTGCAGGATTCAACGAAGCGGCAG
>JASLZV010000336.1 GCA_030754715.1 Phycisphaerae bacterium | reverse complement strand
AAGTCAGGGGAAAAGTGCCTTGGCCGACAGCGGCCGCCTGACAGTGTGGGCCTCGATGTCGCGATAAGCCCTCATCCACTTCGCCTTGGGGCTGAAGCCCGCCGACGGAACACAAAAAATCGTCCGGAAGATTTTCAATATATGGCTTAATGTCGTACCATAAAGGTACTATATAGGCAGTAGAAGACTGTTTTACCGGCCTCTTGGCCCGCAAGGCCGGTTGAGTGGCTGATCCGGTCCATCGCGTGCACCGCAAACTCAAGGACTTCCTCGGCAAGATTGCGCTGGTGGAGAATGTCGACTCGGCCCGCTAGGCAGCCGGGCCAAAGGGGCGTTGAGATGGCACTAAGCCTGCCTATCTACATGGATCATAACGCCACCACGCCGATTGACCCGCGAGTGTTGGAGGTGATGATGCCTTACCTCACCGAACACTTCGGCAACGCCGCCAGTCGCAACCATTCGTTTGGTTGGAAGGCCGACGCCGCCGTCGACAAGGCGCGCCAGCAGGTGGCGAATCTCATCGGCGCCCTGCCAAAGGACATCGTGTTCACCTCCGGCGCGACCGAGAGCAATAACCTGGCCATAAAGGGCGCCGCTCAAATGTGTCGCCGGAAGGGCAACCACATTGTTACGTCGCTGATGGAGCACAAGGCCGTCATCGACCCGTGCAGGCGTCTGGAAGAGGCCGACTGCCAGGTGACCTGGCTGAAAGGCGACGGGTATGGACGCGTCTCGCCGAAGGAGGTGGACCGGGCCGTCACCGACAAAACGATCCTGATTTCGATCATGGCGGCCAACAACGAGGTCGGAACGCTCAATCCGATCGCCCAGATCGGCAAGGTTGCCCGCCGGCGCGGGGTGCTTTTTCACACCGACGCCACACAGGCCGCAGGCAGGATTCCCATCGACATCGATGCGATGTGCATTGACCTGCTGAGCCTCTCGGCCCACAAGATCTGCGGCCCTAAGGGCGTTGGCTGTCTGTATGTGCGCCGGCGCGGTCCGCCAGTGCACCTGACCTGCCAGATAGACGGCGGCGGGCACGAACGCGGCATGCGAAGCGGCACGCTCAACGTGCCGGGCGTTGTGGGCCTGGGGGCGGCGGCCGAGATTGTCGGCTGCGAGATGACCGACCAGGCCGGGCGTCTAACCGCCCTACGCGATCGGCTGACTAGGGGCATTATGGACGGGCTGGATTTCGTGACCCTCAACGGGCATCCCGCCCATCGTCTGCCCAATACGGCCAACCTGTCGTTTGCCTATGTCGAGGGAGAGGCGCTGATGATGAAGATAAAGGACATCGCCGTATCCTCCGGATCAGCCTGCACCAGTACGTCCCTGGAACCCGGTCACGTCCTGCGGGCCATGGGCGTCTCGGACGCGATGGCCCAGAGCAGCATTCGATTCAGCCTCGGCCGGACAACCACCTCTCAGGAGGTCGATTACGTAATCGACCAAGTGATCAAGGCCGTCGGCGAACTGAGGGAACTCAGCCCGCTATATGAACTGGCGATGGAACAGGCACGGGAATGACCGAGGTGAATGCAGGTGAATGTGAGCGAAACCGGGATTATTGCCCACCGAACCGAAAGTGAATATACGGATGCGGGGAATTCGAAAGACTCCGCGTTCGTCGAGGCTTAGTGATACAGAGGCGGTGCGATGGTTTACAGCGATAAGGTGATCGATCACTTTAACAATCCTCGCAACGTGGGTTCGTTGGACAAGAATTCGCCCGACGTGGGTACGGGTATTGTCGGTGTGCACGGATGTGGCGACGTGATGAAACTCCAGATCCGGGTCGATGGGGAAGGCAGAATCGTGGACGCAAAGTTCAAGACGTTCGGGTGCGGCCCGGCGATAGCGGCCAGTTCGCTGACCACCGAGTGGCTCAAGGGCAGAAATCTTGACGAGGCCGCCGTATTGAAAAATACCTACATCGCCGACGAGTTGTCGCTGTCGCCGGAGAAGATCCACTGCTCCGTCCTGGCGGAGGACGCCGTGAAGGCGGCAATTAGCGACTGGGAGCGGAAAAACTCCAGGGAATAGCGACGCGCTGGCCAAAGGACCCGATGATGGCTGTCACTCTGGCACAGCGGACGCCGACGGTGTTCGATTATCGGCTGGGGACGAACCGCCAGCGGGTCGAAAGGGCAGCAGCATGAAACTGTCGCTGTGGAGCGCCTACTTCTTCGAGATGTCACCCGAGGAAGTGGTCGAGATATTTTCACGCAAAGGGTGGCGACTGGGGGAACTGTCGGTCGAACATTCCATGCGCCTCATGGAGCAGGGCGACCCAGCCGCCACCGCCGGGGACTTCCTGAAATTTGCCTCGGACCCTGGGGTGTGTTTCCCCCAGGGGCACCTTGTGTTCGACGACGACATAGCCGGGCCGCACCAGGACGAAGTGGTTGAGGACCTGACACAATGGCTCGATCTG
>JASLZV010000335.1 GCA_030754715.1 Phycisphaerae bacterium | reverse complement strand
TGAGCAGAAAGCGGTTGGTGCCGCGTACATGTTTCGTCAGATCGAACTTGATCACGGCAACGCTCGTATCGATATCCTCAAAGGCCGTGACCCAGGTGCGGCCGTCGTCCAGGGAGACTTGGATCCCGTTGTGGCCGTCTTCGGGCAGGGCAAGGTTGATGGCCAGGTCCCAGCCAGTGTGGCGGCCGGGCAGAAATGCCTCCTTGAATTGCAGGTCTTTCGTGGTGCGCACGTCATAGATGATCTGGCCCGTAGCACCGGGATCTATATAGAGGCCGTGAGATCCGATGCGGAATCTGGACCAACTGTGGGCGTCCGTGATTTTGCCGCCCTGGTCCAGCCAGTCGTAGTAGACGAACCGGCCCGGCCAACTCTCGTCGGGCCGCCCCTTCGTGAAGTTCGTGCCCGTGCCTGCAAGTCCCTTGCCAAGGGGTTCGGTGTATTTGCGTATGCCGCCACCGCCGAACGACAGGGTTCCGTTGAGGCCATCGACGAAATCCAGATAAGACTGGCACGCCTTCGCCGCTTCCGACCGCCGTGACCGATTTCCGGCCCGGTTGGCCTGGCCCAGGATCGAGTAGAAGTTCAGCCACAACCGCGTCGCCTTCAAACAGTTTTCGTCACGTTCGATTCGGGCCAGGATCGTTCGATTACCCGATACCTTCGCCTTCGCCTTCACGATCCGGGCAAGGCAATCGTCCATCAGATCAGCCGGATAAAGACGGTGCAGGTTCGCGAAGGCCGTACCCACGTCCGATGCGGACAGCATGTGCTGCTCGATCCGCTCATAGACGCCCTTCATCTCCCCGGCGGCAGCGCCGAAATAGGTGGTGTAAAACTCGTGCAGCAGGTCTTCAATCCTCTGGCTGTGATCCCAGGCGGTCCGCCCCGACAGCCACATGTGGGTGTCGGTCCCCAGGTTTCGGCTCAGGTATTCGTCCATTACCCCGGTATAGCCCTCGCTTATGTAGAAATCCCGCGTCTGCTGAAGCGATTGGAACAGGGGCCAGGGTCCTCCGGACCAACAGACATAGTCGCGGCTCCACGCCCTTGGCAGCATGGTCATCCAGCGTTCGACCTGGCGGCGAAATTGGGGGATCCGGGGCTTCGCCTGGATCTGATCCACCCCCATGGAGACGATGATGGGGATCAGGTTCTCGTTGCCCGGGATGAATTCCTCGGGCGGTTCGAGGGTGGCTTCATAAGGCATGATCGTGATGCGCTTGGTGGGGTGCGCCTCGTTCACCTTCTCGATGACCCGGTTGGACATGCGCAACATCAGGGCGCCCTGATTCGATCCCGTCACCCGACACACATCACACCCACAGAACTTTATCGAATCTTCTTGGCTAAACGACCAGTGATCATAATCAGGATTACGATCGAAAAAGTCGGTGAACCATTCCGATGCGATCTCGAACGCCTTCGGATGGGACATGCAAAGACCGTTGCCCGCGAACTTAGCCGTCCGCATGCCGTCCACCACCGGGGTCAGGTCGGAAACACCGTCGTGGTCCGCATCGACGCGGTTTCTCGCCTCGGGTGTGTAAATATCGTTCCAGGCGTGTCCGACTTTGCCGCGTGGCCCCCCGTGCCGGTTGCGGCGGTACCACCTGTTGATATGACCGATTCCCTCCCGATCGAGATACTTGTTTGCATTGCCGTTGTACCAGGGCATGCGTTTTTCTAAATCGGGTTTGACGATCTCGATCCCGCCGGGGATCTCAAGAGTTACGGTTCGGCGTTTGGGAATATGTTCGCCGATCTCACCCGGAGTGAACCAGCGGCAGCCGAGGTGGTCTTCCAGCAAACCGTATACGGCGTTGACGATACCTTCGGACAGCGTGCTGAACAGGGCCACACTGGTCTTGCCGTCGAACTCGATCATCTCGATCACGTACCCGTCCGGCCAGGTCATGTTTCGGCCGACCCGCCTTCCGCGCACCGCGGCTCCAAGGGGTACGGCGTCGATGTAAATACCGATGCCGGAGGCCTTGTTGGCGTCGTGGATGATCGGGACCTTCGCCCCGGACATCTTTTGCAGGTGGTATTGGAGGTCCTCGGCGGTCTCGAGGATTATCTCATCTTCGCGCGGCACGACGATCGTGCACTTGGCCTGTCCGTTCTCGATCAGAGTGACGGTTCCCGCAGACACATTGGCCAGCGCCCATGCGAACAACACAACCGACGTGAGAATTAATCGTGCCGAGGAAGTAAAATCGATCATGACCTGCTCTTTATTTGAGGATCCGGCCAGGTCACTTCATTTTATTATTATTCTCAATTCTCACCAATCCATGACAACGGTGCAAGAGTCGGGTTTCAACTCCGTCTTGCAGCATGGATTGTAAGATCGCCTAACGTTGACCTTTGCGTGATGTGCGGGCTCCTTCCTGCCCGGATGCATGTTTTCCAGTCCATAATACACGCATTCAGTCGCTATTTC
>JASLZV010000334.1 GCA_030754715.1 Phycisphaerae bacterium | reverse complement strand
ACAGAAAGTCTTGAATAAGCGATACACGCACGTTTTTGCCGGGCAGGAAGTCAACGCCGTGGCCGTGCTGCCGGACTTTGGCAAGCCCGCGAAGGAATCGGCCAAGGCGACGGGAACCTACAATACACAGGCGGCACAGGACGCGCCAGCGCGCCCCAGGACGAGTGATCATGAGCAAAGCCTACTGTCGGAGCCGTCCTGATTCCTCGACGTGTTCTGAGTCTGTGCAGGGCGCTGGCGGAGATGCGCGCAAGAACAGCGATTCTGTCTTGGGGCTTTGCTTGGCGCATCGGGACGGATTTCAGCGAACTTCGGCGGACCGCAACGGACGTGAAGACGAAGTGAGCCGACAAGCAGAAAACCCTTGCAAACAAAGGGAAGACCACGTATTCACAGGGCGAGGTGAAGCACCGGCCGGAGTGGTGGAATCGGCAGATACGCGGGAATCCTATTGAAATGCGCACTGTGGTGACAGCCGGACCGACGCGAGAGTACATCGACACTGTTCGCTTCGTTTCCAACGCATCAACCGGGCGGATGGGCCGCGAGGTAGCGACGGAGGCGATGCGCGCCGGGCACGATGTCACTCTCCTTCTAGGGCCCGGTTTGGTTGATTCGATGGACCGGACAATTCTGGACGACTGCCAAATCATCCCGTTTATCAGTGTTTCGGACCTGAGAGGCGAACTGGAGCGGCGTTTTGAAGATTGTGACGCATTGGTGATGACCGCTGCGGTAGGGGACTTCCGTGTCGAACAGGAGTTTCCAGCCAAAATCAGACGCTCCGATGGACCGATTACGCTGTGCATGGTTCCGACTGAGGATGTGTTGGCCGCAGTGACTAAGAATAAGCGCGAGAACCAGGTGGTCGTTGCTTTTGCCGTTGAGGACGGCCCCCGAAATGAAGTTGAGGCCAGGGCCCGAGATGAACTGGCTGCCAAAAACGCCGATTTTGTCGTGGTGAACACGCCGGCGGCTATAGCGGCCCAGGAGTCTCTGGCCTGTATTCTTTCTCGCGACGGTGTCCATCTGCCCTGGGCTATGCGATCCAAGGCCCAACTGGCTGTGGAGGTTGTTAAACTGCTGTGAAAGCCACGGAGTGGGGACGGCTTTTACCATCGGTGATTCCAATGGAGAGAAACAAATGAGCGGTCCGATAACAGTAGTAGAGTTACGCCGCAAGCCGGGTTGCCAAGACGTACCCGTGCCGCGGTATATGAGTGCCAGTGCAGCCGGCATGGATGTTTGTGCAGCCTGCGAGGTGGACGTCAGGATCGCGCCGGGCGAGGTCAAGCTCGTGCCATGCGGGTTTTACATGGCCGTGCCGATGGGATATGAGGCACAAGTGCGCCCGCGAAGCGGGCTGGCGATAAAGCACGGGATTATAATACCCAACTCGCCGGGCACGATCGATGCCGATTATCGCGGCGAGGTGTGTGTGATCCTGGCCAACATTGGGCCGGAAGAATTCGTGGTGGCCCGCGGTATGCGGATAGCCCAGATGGTCATCGCTCCAGTTACTCGGGCCGATGTGGTGGAAGTGGATTCGCTTGACCAGACCGACCGAGGCTCCGGGGGGTTCGGGCACACGGGGGTGTAGACAGAAGCGTTACGGAACGAAGGATAATAACGGACGCTACGAATGGCGAGAAAAGCCCGATTAACACCGATCGAGGAGGCCAGCCAGTCCCAGCCCGCCACAGGCGGACGGTTCGGCCGGTATTGTCTTGTGCTGGTGCTGGCTGGAGTCGTAGCGATGGCATGGCTGAGTCTGCTGACCTTCTCCCCGACAGATCCGCCGGCCAAGTTGATATACCCTCCCAAGTCGCCGGTGGGTAATGCTGCCGGCACTGTGGGGGCTCACCTGGCATACTGGCTTCGATACTGGCTGGGCGGTGGGACATATGTCGGATTGCTGTTTGTTACCTTGGCCGCTGGGATCATGGTGTTCGGCAGGAGGATTACCGAATGGCCGTGGAGGATCACCGGAGTGGTGCTCCTTGTCTGTGCCAGCAGCGCCGCGGTTTATCTCCTGCACCGCACCATCGCCCAGGACATCGCAAGCGGATCCACTGGGATCCTGGGGCTGGCGATGGGACGTTTCCTGCTGGGACGGTTTTCGCTTATCGGCTCGTGGGTTGTCTTGGGCATCACGCTGTGCATCGGGCTGCTTCTGACAGCCGACACTCTCGTAATGAGGCTGCCGCACTATGGAAAGAGGGCGTGGGCTGAACGGAAAAACATTGGCCAAGCGATCACCGCACTTCGCATGGTTCGACCGGCTGGGACCACAGCGGGACATGTGGCGGCCTTGCCGCGTCGAATTGCTGCCATGCCGGGTGCTTCCGTCAAATCCTCGGCCCCGCCGTCTGGACGAAAAACACCGCAAGCCCATGAGGAGAACGACTCTGCCCCGGACAGGGCTGCAAAGCGAATCGTGGCCAGTCTGCTGCC
>JASLZV010000333.1:281-2459 GCA_030754715.1 Phycisphaerae bacterium | reverse complement strand
AAAACCCTTCCGCACGGTCGATGTCAACACCGAACTTGGTCTCCTTCTTTCCGGTGGCCGTGTAGCGGTGGGTCCCGGGGTCATACACGTCCGGGTTCAGGCGCAACGCCGCTCGCGGCCTTGAGCCCGCAACAGCGGCCAGGCGCGAAAGATTCTCAAACTCCGCCTCGGACTCCACGTTGAACAGCCCGATGCCGGACGCCAGGGCATTGTTAATCTCGCGGTCTGTCTTACCGACCCCGGCGAAGACAATCTTTCCCGCCTCGCCGCCAGCCTCCAGAGCGCGCGTCAACTCCCCCCCGCTGGTCACGTCGAAACTGCTTCCAGCCGCCGCCAGCAACTTCAAAATGTTCACGTTCGCCAGCGACTTGATGGAAAAACAGATCGTGGGGTTCAGTTCCCCGAACGCCTCGGCAATGGCGTTGTAGTGATGCAGCAGCGTGGCGGCCGAGTAAATATACACCGGCGTACCGACCGCCGCGGCCACGTCGGCCACCGCAACCCGCTCACAAAACAACATGCCGTTCCTGTATTCGAAATGGTCCATGTTCGCCTTCTGTCCCACCATACCACACCGAATTGTGCCCAAACCACGGAACATCCGCAAGACTCTTGGTAAACTCCCCTGCCAGCCGACCCGCTACCTGCCCAGGAAGGCCTTCATGGCCTTGGCGGCGAGGGCCTTGAGCAGCGGTTGGGGGTCTCGGATGGCCGCCGCGGCGGTTGTTTCGCCATCAACCAGCGCCAGGACATCGTCAAGCAGGTCCACCGGCGCATCGTCGGACACCTGCCCGGCGATGCAGATTACAGGCACGCCGGCCGCGCGGGCCCGCTGGGCCACACCCGACACCGTCTTGCCCGCGCCGCTTTGGGCGTCGAACTTGCCCTCGCCGGTGATGCACAAGTCCACACCCCCCAGGCGCCGCTGGAGACCGACGGCCTGGGCAACCAGGTCCACCCCTCGCTCCAGCGTCGCGCCGGTAAAGGCCACCAGGCCCGCGCCCAGCCCACCGGCCGCACCACCACCCGGCAGGTTCAGCACCTCGACGCCCACGTCGCGCCGAATCACCTCGGCCAGGTGCCCGAGGCCGGCGTCCAGTTGCTCCACCATCTCAGCCGTTGCGCCCTTTTGGGGGCCATAGATGGCCGCGGCGCCGCTGGGTCCCGTCAGAGGATTAGTCACGTCACAGGCCACGCGGATGCGGACGTGCTCCAGGCGCCGGTCACGGTCGGACATATCTATCGAACCAAGATCACCCATCGCACCGCCGCCCATGCCACACACACACGCTTGGCCGTCCTGCCGAACGAACGTCACGCCCAGCCCCTGCGCACACCCGCAGCCGCCGTCAACGGTGGCCGAACCGCCGATACCGATAATGATTTGGCTCACACCGGCGTCCAGAGCGGCCAGAATTAACTGCCCTGTTCCGAATGTCGTGGTGCGAAATGGGTCGCGATCGGCCGGCCCCACCAGCCCAAGGCCCGACGCGGCGGCCATCTCGATCACTGCAGTCCCGCCACCAGCCAAATCGCCCTGGCCTTCGGCGAGCACCTCGGCGGCCGCCAGGCCCAACTCGCCCGGAAGGTTCGCCTGGGCGCCGGGGCCCACCAGACCAAAGCGGGCCCGAATCGACGACCCCAGCGGGTCGTACACCTCGGTGAAAACAAACCGCCCGCCCGTAGCCGCCACAACCGCTTCCACCGTGCCCTCCCCGCCGTCGGCCATCGGGCACAAGTCGATCTGCGTTCCGCCGCAGAGCCCCAGAACGCCCTCCCCCAGCGCCGCTGAGACATCGGCGGCCGACAGGCTTTCCTTAAACGAATCCGGGGCGATCAGGACTTTCACTCTTGCGTTCCTTGCTAAGCCTTCGGTGGGACCGCCGCCATGGGTCAGCGGTCCGCTGGGAGTTTTTTGCCGGTGGTGCGGCCGGCGGTGCGGACAGTGGCCCAGTAACGCAGGTTGCCTCGCACGCCGCCGATGCGGATAGTCTGGCCGGGCTTGGCGTCCTCCAGCATCATGCCCAGTTCATCCAGGTCCTTCACGTAAAGCCGCTCCACCTGAAATAGCACATCCTTCAGGCGAATGTCGAGCCGGTCGGCAGGGCTGCCCTCGTCGATTCCCACAACCACCAGCCCCCAATCCGTGCCCAGGCGGAGATTGGCGGCCAACTCGCG
>JASLZV010000333.1:0-271 GCA_030754715.1 Phycisphaerae bacterium | reverse complement strand
GCGAGTGACCGCCCGAAGCGTCACCCCCAGCAGCCTGCGCGCCAGGGCCTTTCCATCCGGCTTGGGCTTGGACGCCATCGTGACGGCTGCGTCCAGCGATTTTGAACCTCGGATGATCTTCATAAAAACTTTCCGTCCACCTTTGGTGCCCATCATCTCACAAAAGAACTGGGAAATTTGCCGCGTCTCTCGGCCGTTTAGCGAGACGATCCGGTCACCCTTTTTCAAGGCAGCTGCCGCCGGCGTTCCCGGACGCACTTCCGTAACGTAC
>JASLZV010000332.1 GCA_030754715.1 Phycisphaerae bacterium | reverse complement strand
GATCGAAAGGCTCATTGCCAGTGACCAGAGCCGGTGGGTATCGATGCCAAGAAAACACACATCATCATCATCCACAAACGGCCTGAAATTGAGCGTCGCCTCGAGAAACTGGAAGATACAAGAGCAGACGACTGAGGAACTACGAAATACACGAACACGAAAGATATAACCGACAAAAACTGTGGCTATTGCGACAGCGATTGCTCCGATACCATCGCATCGCTAGACTCGGATCTTGTCATTTTCTTTTCGTGTGTTTGGTGGTCTCTTCTTATTTGGGTTTTTTACGATAAACCAGCGGAAACAACATAATGCCTGAGAAATCGACCATCATGGATATCCTCGCAGCGGGCGGGAGTGAGGCCGTCGCGCTGGCGGCGCCGGGCCGCAAGGCACTGACCTATGGAGAACTGCGTGACCAAGCAAACCGGACCGTCACCACACTTAACCACCTCGGAATTGGCCGCAACGACCGGGTAGCAATCATCCTGCCCAATGGCCCGGAAATGGCGGCATCATTTATGGCCATTGCCACGGGTGCAACCACGGCGCCACTCAATCCGGCATACCGGAGAGAGGAATTTGACTTCTACCTGTCCGACCTCGCAGCCAAGGCGCTGGTGGTGGAACAGGGGAGTACATCGCCGGCCGTTGAGGCTGCCGAGGCGCTCCACATGGTGGTACTGGAAATCGGCGTGAAGGAAGAGGATCCGGCCGGCAAGTTCGAGATCGTGGCTCCATCAACCATTGAACTACGCGATCCGGCTTCGGGAGGAACGGCGGACGCAGACGATATAGCCTTGGTACTCCACACCTCCGGCACTACCTCAAAACCCAAGATCGTCCCCCTGACCCAGCGCAATATCTGTGCTTCGGCGGCACACATCCGCACCTCACTGGCCCTCACGCCAATGGACCGGTGCATGAACGTTATGCCACTGTTCCACATCCACGGCCTGATGGCGGCCGTCCTCGCCTCGATCTCGGTGGGTGCGGAGATTTTCTGCACACCAGGCTTCAATGCGTTCAAGTTCTTTGCTTGGCTGGAGGAGGCAACACCGACCTGGTACACCGCCGTGCCGACCATGCACCAGGCGGTTCTGGCGCGGGCCGGTCGCAATCGCTCGATCATCGAGAGAACACCGCTGCGTTTTATTCGTTCTTCCTCGTCCTCCCTGCCGCCACAGGTCATGGCGGATCTGGAGAAAACCTTCGATACGCCCGTAATAGAAGCCTACGCCATGACGGAAGCGGCGCACCAGATGACATCCAATACTCTTCCGCCCGGTGTCCGCAAGCCCGGAACGGTCGGGGTCGCGGCGGGCCCGGAGGTAGCTGTTATGAACCAGCAGGGCGTGTTGCTGGCGGCAGGCACGGTGGGCGAGGTGGTGATCCAAGGGCCCAACGTTACACCCGGCTACGAGAATAACCCCCAGGCCAATGCCGAGAACTTCACCAATGGCTGGTTCCGCACGGGCGATCAGGGGGTCATGGACGAGGAAGGGTTTCTCACCATTACCGGCCGGCTCAAGGAGATTATCAACCGGGGGGGAGAGAAGATTTCGCCACGCGAAGTGGACGATGTGCTGATGGACTACGAGGCGATCCAGCAGGTGGTGACGTTTGCCATGCCCCACGACAAACTTGGTGAAGACGTTGCGGCCGCCGTTGTGCTCCGTGACGGGACAACGGCGAGCGAACGGGACATCCGCATGTTCGCTGCAACTCGCTTGGCCGACTTTAAGGTGCCGCGCAAGATCCTTTTTCTTGATGAGATTCCCAAAGGCGCGACCGGCAAGATCCAGAGGATCGGACTGGCGAAAAAACTAGGGATCTCCTGATGCGGATTTGCATTTACGGCGCCGGGGCGATCGGAGGTTTACTGGGCGCAAAGTTATCTCTTGCCGGGGAGGAAGTGACGTTGATCGGTCGGGGACCGCACCTCGAAACGATGCGGCATAAGGGGCTGACATTGATAAGCGGCAGCGAAAGGCTCGTAGCCCGTCCCCGCTGCACCGCTGACCCGACCGACGCCGGGGCCCAGGACTGTGTCATCGTCACACTCAAATCCCATTCGGCCCCACACATTGTGAACCTGTTGCAGCCCTTGCTCGGACCGAAGACATCCGTGGTGACGGCGGTCAATGGCGTGCCATGGTGGTACTTCCACGAACTGAAGGGACCTTGGCGCAACACGCTGCTTGAAAGCGTTGACCCCGGCGGCCGCCAATGGCGACTGATCGGTCCGACTCGTGCCATCGGCTGCGTGGTCTATCCCGCCTGCGAAGTGATCGAACCCAGTGTGGTACGTCACATGGAGGGCGATCGCTTCACACTCGGCGAACCGAGCGGGGAAAAAACTGAACGGGTCTGCCAACTCAGCAGCGCCCTCACCCGGGCCGGATTCAAGGCCCCTGTCCGCCAGCACATCCGTAACGAGATCTGGATCAAACTCTGGGGCAATCTTTGC
>JASLZV010000331.1 GCA_030754715.1 Phycisphaerae bacterium | reverse complement strand
AATGGAGTTCCTGCCCGCCTCGCAATTGATTCGTTCCGCCGCCGAGGACGGTTACGCCGTTCCGGCATTCTCCGTCTGGAACGCCGAGACCGCCAGCACCGTGCTGCGCGTTGCCAGCGACTGCCGGGCGCCGGTGATCCTGATGAACGGAATATGTGAGTTGGTCGTAATGTCGCCGGATCTGATGGCCACCGCCATCCGCGCGGTCGCAGGGGCCTACGACATCCCAGCCGCCCTGCACCTGGACCATGGGGATTCCATGGTCGTGGTCGATTCGTGCATCGCGGCTGGCTATACCTCGGTCATGTTGGATTACTCCACCAAACCATTTGCCGAAAACACCGCCGCGCTGCGGCTAGTTGTTGAGAAGGCACACCCTCGCGGCATTACCGTCGAGGGTGAGATCGGCGCGGTCGGCCGAGCCGATGACGCCACTGGTGAAGGCCAGAAGGCTTCCACGCTGACGGACCCCGGCCAGGTGAGAGCCTATGTGGAACAGACAGGCATCGACATGGTGGCCGTTTCCATCGGCAACGCCCACGGCAATTATCCCAGCCTGCCGAAACTCGACTTTGAGTTGCTCGCCGCGTTGCACGAGGCCGCCGGGATTCCCCTGGTGCTTCACGGCGGATCGGGCACCCCCGACGAAGACATTCGCAAGGCCATTTCGCTGGGGATCAGCAAGGTCAACATCGCTAGCGAGCTGGTCAACATTGTCCGCCAGACTCACCTGGACCAGTGGAATGCCGGAAAGCGCCTTTGGGTGGCCATGAGTGTCGCCGACGCCATGGAGGCCATGGCGAAGGTAGTGGCCAGGTGGATTCACCGCACCGGCGCCGCCGGCAGGGCCTGAGGTACTGCGTTCAAGGCGGACCGCCCGGAGGACCGGATGCGCATACTTCCACTGCCTCACTCCCGGAATCCCCGCTGGGAATTATTTGTTGCCGCCTGGGAGGAAATGCATATTATTAAGGCTTGTGTTGGAGGGGACCAACCCCTCGTGAGGCTCACGGTCGTAGACGACAAGGCAATCCGTTCCAATCCTCGCCCGGTCTGGGCAACCGCCAGGCAAGGGACCTGACGATGGACATTGCGCGGTTCAACAAAGAGATTCTTGCCAGGTGGCGGCGGTCGCCCGACGACGATCGGCTTTTCGTGGCGCACGTCACGGACATTCATATGTTGAATCCCGATGAGGATCGGCCGGAGGTGTTACGGCACTATCCTTCACCGGAAATTGAGTGGTGTCGTGAAAGTTTCATCCGCGTGGTCGATGACATTGCCGAACTGGCTGTGAAGCCTGACCTGCTTTTGATCACCGGGGATCTGACGTCCACCGGCGATCCGGTGGCGTGGGCCCAGGTGTTTGCCGTGATGGAGAAGTTGAAAATCCCTTTCCTTGTCTGCCTGGGCAACCATGAAAACGGCAACCAAACCGAACCAACCGCGGAGTTCCAAACCATCATGACGACGTTGCGAGGCTATGGTTGCCCCGCCTCCCTGTTGCGGGATCTCTGGACGTACCGCACCACCTTTGGCGGATATCAGTTTGTAATTCTCGACAGCCTGCTGAACGGCGATCTTGGGACCGACCAGCACGACGTGCTCCGCGAATCGTTGGCTGCGGATATCCCAACGGTCATTTTGCTTCATCGGCCTGTGATTTGCACGGATCATCCGCTGGACCGGCTGCGGCTGTTCGATCCGGTCTTTGAGGACATTGTTGCCGGGTCCGAAAACGTGACGGCCGTTCTGTCCGGCCACATTCACCGGCCCGCTGCGAAGCGCCATCGCGGACAAATGCATTTTGTCGGTGCGGCTACCTGCTTTGGGAACAACTGCCCTACGGGCTATCGCCTGATGTGCCTGGCCGGAGGGCAGGTGGCCTGGGCCGTTACACGAATCGTTCCCGGCCCGTCATGCAAAGCCTACCAGGGACCGATTGTCCATCAGGATGGCGGCGCCGCGTGGGAAGTGCTGGATGGCGGATTGCAGCGGTGGATGCGAGTTGAACCGCGTGCCGGAAAGCCCGCGGGACGACATGAGTGCTCTTTGTCTGAAGCGGCGGCACACAATGGATTGTGTGCGATTCGGGGTGCACGAGAGACACTGATGGACAGTCGGCAGCGCGTGGTAAAGGCGATTCACTTCGGCGGGCCGGACTGCCCGCCGATCTCACACGCAATACTGCCTTCGGCCCAATATCATTACGGAAAGGCCCTGGCGGGAATTCTCGAAACGGTGCACGAGGACTTCGGCTGGCAATTTCTGCCGGACCTGCCGCGCGGTGAACTGCCGCCGATGTACAGGATGGGTACCAACGTCGATTCGTTCGGCACGGTGTGGAAGGTTACCGAGGAGGGCCGCTGCGGCATTCCCGTCGAATTCCCGCTGAAGGACTACGCCAGGCACGACGGCTACGTCTGGCCGGAGTTCGGCGCCGGGACGCCCAAGTACCGCCTGTACAGCGGCCACATGGAAGGAACGAGCA
>JASLZV010000330.1 GCA_030754715.1 Phycisphaerae bacterium | reverse complement strand
TATATGATCCGCAATCCGTTTTCGCTTAAGAAGATGGAGTACCAGGCGCAGCAGGGCATGGTGGTCTATCGCAGTCGGCACCATGTGGATACACGATTAGTGCTGTTCTACTAAGACTGTCTAGGAAGCTGATTACCCACTCATTAGCAGACCGAGCCTTCGACATAGCCTGGAATCGCTGAATCTAGTGATGGGACGACTGTAGCGGTGTTCATGTCTAAAGTCAGTTCGAGATGAAATATCGAGACCTGATACATGCCCGCCCTTGACCCCATAAAGCGCAAGATGTTTACGCAGTTGTACGTAAGTACCGGAAACGCAACCCAAGCCGCCATTGGTGCTGGCTGCCCCGCAGGGTCTGCCGCCGTCACAGCCCACCGCTGGCTAAGAAATCCCGCTGTACTGGCACTCCTGCGAGATGAGATTGACGGGTATCTTCGGGATCTCGCCCCCACGGCTCTGAAAGCCCTTCGCCACCTTGTGGAATGTCGTGAGACGCCGCCACAGACACGCCTTGCGGCTGCGCGTGACATTCTGGATCGGGTGGGGTTTGTTGCGCCGAAGCGCTCGGAATTGGCCGTGACGGTTGCGGAAAAGCCAATTGAACAATTGAGTCGCGCGGAACTGGAGAGGATTGCGGACGGCGAGGATAATCACAGGTTCATCTGAGTCATCACTCAGTCGTTAGGGTAAGTGGTCTTTGAAGAGCCTCAATGTCACACCTGACACGGGTGGCACACCTCTTTTACTTCACGTTTTTGTTAAAAACATGTAGTTGAAATAGGGTGTGTCAGGTGTGCCGGGTGTGCCACCGATGAAAATGGCTTGTTTTTGCGGTTTCTCTGCCGCACCTGACACGGGTGGCACACCGCCCTGCAATTCTTAAAGAGGTTCCCAATCGGTCGCTACACGGTTGGCCTGATCGTACATGCGGCGCATGGTCTCTAAGGGGGGCAGGGCCAGTATTCGAGTTCTTTTTTTGGCTACCCTTGGCTGCTTTGTGAAGGATCTTTGTTCATTCGTCTCGTTAACGCCAAGTAGTCGGTAGAGCGTAGAAAAGAATAGCGCTGTTGGCAGCATGTGGTGTCGACCCATCTTTCGACACTGAGCGAGGTAGGCTTCATAAACAAGCCTCTTTTCTGTTGTACTCCAGTCAGATGAGTTCCAAGGAATCATTTCAATTGCTCCAGATTGCTCAACAGGTAATTCCCCTAGATTCAGGACGCTGAACCAGAACTGCTCGTCGGGACTCATTGAGTGCTCAATCACATCCACCCCAAACTCTGTATTTGGCCGCTGACGTGGCGACCAGCCGGATAGGTCGCGTCGCAGCAGAATGTCCATTAGCCCGGCATAACCGCCATTATCCAATTCAGCCCACAGCCCCCTAAAATAGGAATCATCCCGAGCCCTCGTGTCAGCAACATCCAGAAATACGAACCGCCGGTCGTCAATATCCACGGGGACTGCCCAGCGCTCATTTGAAGCGATAATTAATCGCCCGTAGTGACGCATTCTTAACGGTTCAACACCCTTGGCTTCAAAGACCATATCAGCGTCGGTTATGAAAGACTTCAACGGGCCTATCTTCTTTCGGTCGCCTCCCCACATGGACTCATTTGCCAGCACGAGTAATTTGTCGGATAAAAGGAAATTGAACCGTCCAAGCAGGCGCTCCAGATCAGATATTTCCACATAGTGTCGTCCAACCAATTTTCCCAGCACCCCGGCGAACGTGTTTTTGCCGCTGCCTTGGCAGCCACGAAGAACCAGAGCAGTGCCCGGTTTCTCCTCAGGCCTCTGGATGAGATGGGCCATCCACCCCAGCAAATACTCGTAAGAGGCATCGTGTTGTGCGCAGATGATTTCGTGGACAAAATCCAGAAATTTCTGGCATGACTTGGGTTGAGGCGTTACTGGAAACCCAAAGAAAAGATTGAAGCGATTCCGGGAAGTTTTACCAGAAGGATCGAAGGCAATATTGTCGTATTCACGTCGTTGTTTGTGCTGTAACCAGTAACTAGCAGCCGAAACCGCGTGTCGCCAACTGCCGACGGGCGGCAGGGTAGCGGTTAAGGTCTTGAACGAGGCGACTGAATGAAAGGTAACGGCTGGCTCTAAAGGTGTCGGATCATGGCGGATCTTCATCATCTCCCGGCCTCCTCCCAAGTGGACCAGCGCCCAATCCTGATTGATAAACTCAACCAACTGCTCCCCTGATTTCGAGGGCGTGGTAGAGGTACCGTTCTTGATGCCAAGTTGTTCTCGCAGATCCTCGATCGTTCGTGAGATACAGTGGGCATGCTGGCATTTGAAGGCAGCACCGGCATAACCGTTGGTATGGGCTTCAAAATAGGCCGCTTCGGTTCTGCCGTCGGTATGCTGGGCTCGCCACGGGCAGCTGATAATGTGCTTGCCGTTTCCACCATTTCGTAGATAAAGATCACACCGGCCTAGCGCATCGATGACCTCATCGGAACCAAGTCGGGGTTTGGCAGTCTCGCGAAGATCAGG
>JASLZV010000032.1:5784-10459 GCA_030754715.1 Phycisphaerae bacterium | reverse complement strand
GTCGCCTCTGGCGGACTTCCATGGCCTCGATGCCTTCGAGGATGCCGCAATCGGCGGGGATTGCCAGTTCGCGACGAATCGCCTGGAAATCCAGCAGGGGTTCGACCAGCGTACCGTCCATGTCGAAGATGACGGCTTCAAAGCGGCGTGTCACGGTTGCACTCCGTTGGCATAAGGCAGTGTCGCTGCGGCAATCTTTCCGTGTCGGACCGTGTCGGATTGCGTCGTGCCGGGGGCAAGCGCCGGGCGGGCTCTTGTGTCGATCTTAGCAAAACGTGCTATCATTGCGTAAAATATGGTTCCATTATGAGGCTCTCATATACCCGATTGTGCCCTTGGATTCCACTGCTGGTTACTTTGGTTTGCACCGACGCCTGGGCGGCCGATGCGTGGTGGACCCCCCTCTGGCGATATCGCCGCCAGGTAACCATCGACAGCGCCGAGCCCACCGGACTGCCTGGCGACGACATTGTCCATCTGGCCATGGACACCGGCGGATTGTGCCGGCGCGACGGGAGCGACATACGCGTAGTCACCGGCCGGGGCCGCCAGGTTGCCTGTAAGGTCCTGATGATGGGCCCCGGCGACCGCGCGAGCATCGCCTTTGCGAGGCGCGGCGGGACAAAAAAATATTATGTCTACTTCGGCAACCCCAAGGCCCCCCCTCGGCGGGAGGAACTGGAGATACGTCGCGGCGTGTTGCTCGAGACCCGCCTCTACAAGAAGGGCGGAGGCCTGACCCTCAAGGAGGCCCGCCGGACTATAGCCGCCGCCGGCGAGCCGGTCGGGCGCAGTTTTCGCGACCGAATATTCCTGGGCTACAATCCGTTCGGTCCCCAAACCCGCATCACCAACACCTTCACGGCGTATCTGGTTTGCCCCAAGGACGGCGTATACACGTTTTGCTCTTCCAGCGACGGCCCGTCGTTTCTGCTGGTGGGTGATACGCTGGTGGTGGACAACGCCGGGTGGCACGGTCCACAGAGGGATATCAGCCAGCGCGGTATGATTAAGTTGAAGACCGGCCTGCACAAGTTGACCTTTTATCATGTCAACCGCGGGCGGGGCGGCGTGGTGGCGGTGGCTGCGTGGCGCCCGCCGGGCCAGATGCGTGTACGGGTGATCCCGCCGGGGGCGTACGCCATGGTGCACGTCGGCAATGGAGGAATGATTGAGCAGTACGGCAAGTCGTTGAACATCGACTTTGTCGCCAGCCACGAGGGCGAGACGTTTATGGCCAATCGGTACCTTCAGCGGTATCGGTTCCGAGCGCTGGCCGACGGGGTGGGCGCAAGAAAACTTGCATGGAAGTGGGATTTCGGCGACGGGCTGACATCTACCGACGCGGACGTACAGCACGTTTATCTGACAGACGGGGTGTATAAGGTGACGCTGAGAACCAGGGGGCCATGGGACGAACTGACGCGGACGAACCGGATTTCC
This sequence comes from Phycisphaerae bacterium, assembly GCA_030754715.1. Classification (GTDB taxonomy): domain Bacteria; phylum Planctomycetota; class Phycisphaerae; order SM23-33; family SM23-33; genus JASLZV01. The sequence goes on along the minus strand of JASLZV010000032.1, from coordinate 9,016 downwards.
GTGTCGCGGCCGTGGGATCGCGTGACACACCGGCGACTGAACAGCATCGACAGCCATGCCCACATCGTTGCCGCGTATGATTTTGCCAAACTCACTGTCGGGGCGGCCGAGGCGTTTGACCTGCTGAAGCGGGCCGGACAGACAAAGGCCATGCTGGATGCGGGCATCGCGTTCCTGAAGCGCCCGACACTGTCAGGCCGGACCGTGCAGGCCATCGTGCCGGCTTGCGCCGAGGCGCTCCTCCGGGACGCCCAGACCCAAGGCGCCATAACGGTACTCCTGCGCGGGGCCGACAAGAGCGACGACCCGGCAACGTCGGCACAACTGATGGTCCGCGCGGCGGGGTTGGTACTGGCCGAGACCCGCGATGCCGACAGGGCCATGGAATTGTACAAGGAAGTGGTGCAGCGGTACGGCCGAAAGCCCAAGGCCGCGAAACCCGTTCGTGAGACAAGGATCGGTCTGGGCGACGTATGGCGGTTTCGCGGCGACTATGACAAGGCCGCCAAGGCCTACGCCTCGGCCGGCGTGGGGCCGGAGGCGGCCGAAAAGAACCACCCGATCCTTCGCGGCGATTACGCCATGCACGTGGAGGCCTACATCCGCAGCCGGAGATATGATTGGGCCCGGCAATACCTCGACCGGTGGGAGCGGACCTTCCCGACGGACAAATTGGTGGGCTACTCCACGCTGCTCCGGGTGAGGCTTTCCATGCTCCAGAAGCGCGACGCGGCCGCGGCCTGCGAGGCCGAGGCGCTCGTCCGCGTAAATCCCGCCAGTAACTATGGGGCTCAGTTGCTCGTGGAGGCGGCCCAGGCCTACCGCAGAGACCACAAACCCGACCAGGCCGCCGCTGCGCTGAAGCGCGTGGTGGCACAATATCCTGAGTCCCCGCTGGCCGGGCAGGCAAAAGAGATGCTGAAAAAGTGAAGGGTTCTCGATTTGAGGTACCGCATTCCGCGCGTGGCGGCCAGCCAAAGCCGCCGGATCAGGCATGCGCCATCACCCTCACCTTGACTTGCCTTGTGCGTAATCCTGATAATGACCGGGCAGGCTTTGTTTGTGACTCAGGCGAACGGGCGGATGATGGCCACACGCGTGATCAAGGTGAATCCGAGTGATCTGTCAGCGGCTGCTTCGGCGGCTGCCAAGGGTGCCGATGCGCTGAGAAAAGGCAAGTTGGTAGGCTTTGCCACCGAGACGGTGTACGGCGTGGCCGCGGTGGCGTCCGACCCGGGGGTTTTGGAGCGGCTGCGGGAATTGAAGTCGCGTCTCAGGGGCCCTTTCAGCGTGCACCTGTGCGGTCCCGACGATACAGGACGGTACGTTTCGCGGGTTCCGCCACCGGGGCGGCGGATAATCGACAAGGTTTGGCCGGGCCCCATCACACTGGTCTTGCCAACGGGAGGGAAACTAAGCGATGCCAAACTGGAAGCTGCAGGGCTGCACGAGATTCTGACGTACAGGGGGCGAATTGCCCTCCGCTGCCCTGATGGGCCGGTGGCTGGAAAGATGTTGGCCGGCGTGGGGCAGCCGGTGGTGGCGCCGAGTGCCAACCTGGCCGGTGAACCCTCCCCGCGGACGGCCGGGGATGTGCTGGAGGTCTTGGACGGGAGGATCGACCTGCTGCTGGACAGTGGGCCCACGCAATACGGCCTCGACAGTACTATCCTCCGCTGCGAGGGGGACAACTGGAAGATCCTGCGGAAGGGCGTGTATGACACGAGCGGGGTGCGGCAGATCCTTGCCAGAACGTATCTGTTTGTCTGCACGGGCAATATGTGCCGCAGCCCCATGGCAGAGGGCCTGGCGGCCAAGATATTGGCCGAGGGGTTCGGCTGCAAGGTCGGTCAGTTGACCGACCGCGGCGTGCGGGTGGTGTCGGCTGGCGTGTTTGCCGTTGACGGTGGGACGGCCTCGGCAAACGCCGTGTGCGTCGCGGGGGAACTTGGTGCCGACATCTCCTGGCATCGAGCCCAAAAACTCACTCCGCAGTTGATTCTTTCGGCGGATATGGTATTCTGTTTTTCGGGGCAACATGTCGCCGAGGCGCGCAGATTGGCGCCGTCGGCCGCCGGAAGAGTCCAGCTACTCGACAAACATGGCGACATTGCCGACCCGATCGGCGCCGGCGTGGATGTGTATCGCCGCACGGCCCGGCGCATCGAGAGATTACTGAAGGCGCAGATGGAAAAGGAAATCACATGAAGATTGCGATTGCTGCCGATCATCGAGGCCATGCCGTTAAGGAACGCGTCGTGGTGCTGCTGAACGAGCAGAACCATGATGTGCTCGACATGGGAACCAACAGCGGCAAAAGTTGCGACTATCCGGACCTGGCCTATCCCGTCTCGATGGCCGTCGCCAGCGGGCAGGTGGACCGTGCGATCCTGGTCTGTGGCAGCGGAATCGGAATGAGCATCTGTGCCAACAAGCTCAAGGGCGTACGTGCGGCCCTGTGCCACGACGAACTAACCGCCCAGATGTCTCGGCGGCACAACAACGCCAACGTCTTGTGCCTGGCCAGCGACGTACTCGGGGAGGGACTAATCCGCCGAATCGTGTCAAGTTGGATTGCCACGGAGTTCGAGCCGGGCGGGCGCCACGAGCGACGTGTCCGAAAAATCGCCTGCATCGAGAAAGGTAAGAACCCAGTCACCTACGACCGCAAGGACGACGGGTTGAAGGAAAACTAGTCTCGGATCTGCCGGGGACTTGGGGGTCTGTGCGTCGTGTTTTACTTGGTGGGGAAGGCCCCGATAGCCTCGTTGTTTCCAATGAGTATCAGCACGTCCCCTTCCTTGACGGGAGTGTCGCCGGCGGGCACGGAGATCACGAATTCGCGTGTGCTGGTTTGACCTTTGTCGTCACTCTGACGCACAGTGCGATGGATAGCCACCACGTTGACGTTGTAGTTCTTGCGGACGTCGAGTTGCTCGAGTGTCTTGTTGTGGAAACTTCCGGGTGCGGCTATCTGCACCAGGCTGGCGTCGTCGGCCAGTTCGATCCGCTCCATGATGGTCGGGGCCATCAACCGGCCGGTCCACCGTTCGGCGGATTCGTTTTCGGGGTTTACGATGTCGTCCGCGCCGACGCGAGAGAGAATTTCGGCCCGGACCTTGCTGGTGGCGCGGCTGATGACGCGCGGAACGTTCAGTTCCTTGAGTGTGACGGTGGTCAGCACGTTGGCCTCGAAGGAGGTCCCCACGCCCACAACGGCGACATCGACCTT
>JASLZV010000032.1:0-5774 GCA_030754715.1 Phycisphaerae bacterium | reverse complement strand
GCCCTGACTTTTCAGGGCCTTGGCGTCGGTGGCGTCGAGGCAAACGGCCAGGGCCACACGGTCGCGTATCGTTTCGATGCGGTCCTTGTTGGAATCCACCGCGATTACGTCGGCGCCCGCGTCGGCCAGCAGCGTCGCCAGGGTCATGCCGAACCTGCCCAATCCGATAACGGCGAAACGTTCCATGGGTCACCCAATGATTATGTTTTCAGACGGATAGGAATATTCTACACGCCGCACGCTGGTTGTCAGGGCCAAAATCAGCGTCAGCGGGCCCAGACGCCCGGCGAACATTCCGGCCAACAAGACACACTTGGCCCCGGTGGTCAGATGTCTGGTGGTCCCGGTGGACAACCCCACCGTTCCGCAGGCGCTGCAGGCCTCGAACAGCAGGTCGATAAAGTGATGCCCCTGCATGAACACGCACAGCCCCAGCGTGACCGCTGCCAGCAGACCGAGATACAGAAATGCGAGGGTCACGGTCTTGTGCAGCACCTCGGAGGAGATGCTGCGGCCGAACGTCTCCGGTTCGCTCCGCCGCCGCAGTACGGCACAGGCGGTTATAACCAGTATCGCCAGGGTGACGGTCTTTAAGCCGCCGGCCGTGCTGGCCGGGCTGCCACCGATGGTCATCAACCCGCAGACCCACAACTTGCTCGCGTCGGACAGTTCGTCCGTGCGGATAGTGTTAAACCCAGCCGTGCGGGCGGTGACGGACAGGAAGACGGATTCAGTGGCTTTTCGCCTCCACGACATTTGGTCTAAGTCGTCGTTGGGCGCCACGTCGTCACGGTATCGCTCGTGCCTTCCGACGCTTGGTCTGTCGCCGCTGGTAATCTCCAGTGCCCAGACGCCGGCGGCCCCTGCGACAAGTAGAATCGCCGTGGTGGTCAGGACGATCTTTGAGTGCAGCGTCAGGCGTGGTTTGGGCTTGTCCGGTAGAATCGTCGGAACGCCCCGCCACCGGCCTCGCCAGTGGCGACCCAGCGCATTGCGTGCAAAACGGGCGACGTCCTGCAGCACCGGAAAGCCCAGCCCGCCCAACACGATCAGCGGAGCGAACACGCCGAGCATCTGCCAGTGGTCGCGAAGCGGCTGCGACCAACCCTCAGACACCCCGGCTGTCATGTTTTGACCGTACAGAGAGAAGCCCGCGTTACAAAAGGTCGAGATGGCGTGAAAAACGCTTTGCCAGACGGCGTGGGCCTCCGTCATCGCCCCGCCGCCGCCGGCGGGGGCCTCCAGGAACATCGGGAACATCATGACGGCGCCGACGGCCTCAAAGCCCAAGGTGACCAGGATTACGAATCGTGCCACACGCCCGATCTCCCCGGCGCCCTCGGCCGACAGTATCTCCCCCAGCGCGCTTGAGCCCCGCAGCGACAGCCCCTTGCCCACCATCATGGCCATCACCGTGCCGAATATCATGATGCCCAGCCCACCGAGTTGTATGAGGGTCAGTATCACCGCCTGTCCGAACAGTGTGAAATGTGTGCCGGTGTCGCGGACGATCAGGCCGGTCACGCAGGTGGCGCTGGTGGCGGTGAACAGGGAGTCCAGATAGTACCAGTTTGTGTAGTCGGTCGGCTGAATTGCCGTCGGCAGCATCAGCAGGCCCGATCCGGCCAGGCAGAGGAAGGCGAAACTGCCCACCAGCAGGCGCACGGGATGAATGCCGCTGTCGGCAAATCGCAAATTCACGTTTACGCCACGGATGATCAGCGCCACCAGGATGTACACCTGTGTGACGATGACGTACAGCGCTCCGGCCGACAGGACCTCGCTGTGCAGGTGGCTGGTGACGCCCAGCACCGAACCGGCAACCAGCATGAGCGCAAAATCCGTCCAGTTCTCTCGCAGATACCGCAGCCGGTTGTCCGACAGCAACAGCCTCCATATCCGGTCGAATATGAAAATCGCCACCACAACCGTCTGGGCTATGTGCAGCCAGACCTGCGGCAAGGGTCGGCGGTCGCGAAAACCGTACTCCAGGACAAGCGACGCCACCGCCGCCGCGCCGGCCAGCGCCAGGACAACGTTCAGCGCAAGGATGATCCTTCGGCCGGTGCGATTGGGGCTTGGAAGGTTCGATTTGTCCATGCCGATTGGGCTTTCAGGTTCACTGGCTACAGCCGCTTGCCGAGGCGATGTTCGGCGTTCGGCTACTTCTTTTTCCCATAGACTTTCTCAGGATTGAAGATCTTGTCGGCCACAACGTCCCACTCACCCGCGTCGTTGAGTTTACGGTAAAAGCACGAAAAGTAGCCCTTGTGGCAGGCGGCGACGTTCTGGTGGACCTCAACCAGCAGCGTGTCGTTGTCGCAGTCGGTGTAGATGGCCTTGACGTCCTGCGTGTGGCCGCTGCGCTCGCCCTTCAGCCAGTGCTTTTTTCGTCTGCGCGACCAGAAGTGCGTCTTTCCGGTGCGGACCGTGTCGGCCAGCGAATCCTTGTTCATGTAGGCCACCATCAGGACGGTCTTGCTGTCGGCATCGACGATGATGGCGGGGATCAGGCCGTGCTCGCCGTACTTCAGTTTTGCGATGCTTTCTTTCAGAGGGCTCATAAGTGTCTCCCATCCGTGCTTTGAGTCTTTACATGGTTACAAGGCACACATGTTAGTGAGGAAGTGCGCGATTCGCAACCCGTAATCGGTCACGCGCCGTCAAGCAGTTTGAGTTTGCCGGCGTAAGCCTTGATGACTTCGCGGCGGAGTTGCTGGTGGTGGGGGGCGTTCAGACCGGGGTCTTCGGCGACAATTGCAAAGGCCTCGCGACGGGCCAGGCGGAGCAATTCGAAATCCTCGACCAGATCGGCGACTTTCAGTTCCGGCAGCCCGTGCTGGCGAGTACCGAACAGTTGCCCCGGCCCGCGGAGGCGCAGGTCTTCCTCGGCTACCTTGAACCCGTCGTTGGTCTCCGCCAGCACGGCCAGACGCTGCTTGGCGCCGGGGGTTCTGGGTGAGGCCACCAGGATGCACGTGGCATCGTGGCGCCCTCGTCCGATGCGTCCGCGCAGTTGATGCAGTTGGGCCAGCCCGAACCGCTCGGCGTGGCGGACCACCATTACGTTGGCCGACGGTACGTCCAGACCCACCTCGACCACCACCGAGGCGACCAGCGCCTGGACCTTACCGCTGCGGAACCCAGCCATCACGGCGTCCTTCTTGGCTGCGGTCATCTGTCCGTGGATCAGAGCGGTGTTGAACTCGTTCAAGGGCCCGCCGGCCAGTTGGCGATAGGCATCTTCGGCGGCGACCAATCCCAGTTGGCCCGACGGGCTGACCAGCGGATAGATGAAGTAGGCCTGCTGGCCCTTGGCCAGTTGCCCGCGGACAAAATCGATCACCTTTGGCCAGTCTTCTTCGCTTACGCACTTTGTGGTAGTTTGACCCCGACCGGGTGGCAGGGCGTCGATTACCGACGTGTCCAGATCACCGAAGACGGTCATTGCCAGCGTGCGGGGAATAGGTGTGGCGGTCATCACCAGGTAGTGCGGCGCGAAGCCCTTTTGGCGAAAGGAGGTCCGCTGCTCGACGCCGAACTTGTGCTGCTCGTCCACGACCACCAGCGCCAGGTCGGCAAACTGCACGCCCTCGCTGATCAATGCGTGCGTGCCGATCACGATGTCGATTTGACCGGCTGCGAGTTTACCGAGGATTTCGCGGCGCTGGGCGGGGCTTTGCCCGCCGACCAGCAACCCCAGGCGAACGCGCGAGTGGGCCAGGTAGGCATGGGCCTTGTCAAAGTGCTGGGTGGCTAGAATTTCCGTCGGGGCCATCACCGCCGCCTGCTTGCCGCAGGCCACCGCCAGCAGGGCTGCATACAGCGCCACCACGGTCTTGCCCGCCCCGACGTCGCCCTGGAGCAGGCGGTTCATGGGTCTGTCGCCTCCCAGATCGGCGGCGATCTCGGCGACGGCGCGGTTCTGGGCGTCGGTGAGTGTAAAGGGGAACCTGGCCCGAATACGCCGGTCGATTTGCGGCGTGTTGACCAGCGGGTGTGCGGGACGGCTTACTTGACGCATCCGCACCAGCGCGATGCCAAGTTGCATCAGCAGGCACTCATCATAGACCAGCCGGCGCCGCGCCTGCGCCCAATGTTCAGTGTCTTCCGGCCGGTGCATGGCCTCCACGGCGTCCGGGCGGCTCATCAAACCACGCTTTTCGAGGTATTCGCCCGGGAACCATCGCCGGATCAGCCTGTGGGCTTCCGGCAGCACGTGCTTTACGATCGAGGCGATCATCACGCTGGTCAGTTTTCCGCCGGCTGGATAGACCGGCATCAGCTCGTCTCGGTCAAGCCGGGTGCCCTGGGGGTCCCAAAGGATCTGGAATTGAGGGTTGACCAACTGGAGATGCTTGCGATAGAGGCCGACCTTGCCGCTGACGGCCAGGTGGATGCCGGGCTTGATCTTGTCGCTGAGGTATCCTCCGTGGAACCACTTTACCAGGACCCAACCGGTGTCGTCTTGGAGTTGCACCTGGAAGAACGGCCGGCGTCCGAAACGATGTTCCTCAGCGACCATTACCTCGCCGGCGATGGTGGCGGTCTGCTCGCCGCCATAGAGCGATGCAATCGGCTGGGCCTGGCGGCGCAGGTCGAAGCGGAAGGGGAAGTGCAACAGGAGATCCTCAACGGTGCGGATTCCCAGGTCGGAAAGTTGCTGGGCGCGGCGGGGCCCAACACCTTTGACGTAGCGAACGTCCGTGTCGAGTGTCAGTTGGCCCACGGTCGGCTCGGGGGGACTACTTGGTTGGAAGTTTGATTACCTGCTCGACACGGAGTTTCATGCGATCCAGACCGGGGTTGGCTTCTTCGATATCTTTCCATCGCTGCCCGCTGCCAAGGTGTTTGACAGCGATGGACCAGAGGGTGTCGTCCGCTTTGATGGTGTAGGTTGCCGGGCGGGCGGTATCGGCGCTGTTTTTCACTTCCCTGCCGGGCTGGTCGGCTTCGGAGACTTTGACAACGGTTGGCCGGTCTGTCGGCGCCTTACTGGTAGGCCTGCCCCTACGTTTCGCTGTCGGTTTGACAGGTTTGAGGGGGTCGGTCACCATGGGCGGCGTGGGCGGCGTGGCCTTGGGCGGCGTGGGCACAGTGGCCTTGGCCGGCGTGGGCACAGTGGCCTTGTACGCGACGGGCTCCTTTTTCTTGCAGCCAGCCACAAACCCCGAAATCAAGACCGAGACGATTGCCAGGTTTATTGCAGTTTTCATGATGGTGTCCTTTCCCATACGTTGCCCACGCCTGATGATATCGCTGCGGGGTGCGGTGTCAACCGTGTTTGTGTGTGCGTGGGGGGTGAATCACCCGGTGATACGCTGTCTGACGAAGTCGACGACGCGGCCGGCGGCGATGCGCTCCTGCCGGAGCGAGTTGCGGTCGCGGACGGTGACGCTCTGGTCTTGCAGGGTCTGACCGTCCACGGTTACGCAGAAGGGCGTGCCGGCTTCATCCTGGCGACGGTAGCGCCGGCCTACTGCGCCCTTTTCGTCGTAGAAGGCGGCCAGTCCGGCTGATTGGGCTTCGTGGTAGATCTTGCGGGCGATTTCCGGCATACCGTCTTTCTTGACCAGCGGGAACACCGCCACCTTGGTCGGCGCGAGGCGAGGGTGGAACTTCATCACGGTACGCGGCTTGGGGTTGCCCTTTTCGTCGGGCGCCTCGTCTTCACAGGACGCCTCGCAGAGGAACGCCAGCCCCGCACGATCCACCCCCCCCGACGGCTCGATGACATACGGGACGAACGAGTAAGGCGGCTTCTGCTTGGCCTC
>JASLZV010000329.1 GCA_030754715.1 Phycisphaerae bacterium | reverse complement strand
GTATGCACCGAACAACGACATGTATGTGATCGACCTGAAAACTGCTGAAGGTCCGATCGAGGCGTTTTACTCAGGTGAGGGTGAGCGTCTTGGCTGGCTTCGGCTCGAAGAGGAAGGGGGGATTGAAGGCAAGTCCGCAGAAATTCACCCGATGGAGATCATCTCCTTTGACGAGGCCCAAGACATCGCCCTGAAGCATGTCACCGGCACGGTGCTGGGCGTAGACGTGGACATCTTCCAAGGTCAAGACTCCTATGTGGTGGAGGTCGACGGCAGCGACGGGAAGTCTTACGACGTGTATGTCGGTATCGACGGTGCCCTGCTTGGGTACGACCATATTGATTTGAACACGACGGAGGAAGACACTGTCGACGCCCTTGAGAAGGAACTGCGGGCTATCGAGGCTGAGATCGAATTGAAGCGTGACTACACAGACGACAGGCGCGACGAGTATGCCGACAAGGGTTGGGCGTTGCCGGACGGGTCGTATCCGATCCGTGACGTTGGCGATTTGAAGAATGCCATTCAGGCTTTCGGCAGGGCCAAGGACAAGGGCAAGGTGCGTGCGCACATTATGAAGCGTGCGGCGGCCTTGGACGCCAGTGACCTGATTCCGGAAAATTGGGCAGAGAAGTCTGATGAGGACGCGATGGTGGCGGCCTTGATGGAGTTCGAACTGCTTGAGGCCGAACAGGACTTGAACGACTCCGGTTTCTAGGGGGTCCCCATGGGTCATCAGGGGATTGTCGTCCGGGTAAAACCGGATGGCGACATGGTCGTCGAGGAGCGCGTGCATCACGACGACGTTGGAGTAGTCCACGAATATGGGCAACCGCGATCCACGGTTCCTGAACCTCAAGAACCACTGAGTAGGCGACAGCAGGCAATGGTCGCTTCGTTTCGGGCCATTTCTACGGCTGCCGGAAAGTGGGACAAGGGAACAGGGTCCGAGGGGGCGCACTATGTCGGGTCAAAAAAGAACCCGTTTGCGAATGCTGGGATGACCTGTGGCAATTGTACGTTTTTTGAAGGATCGAACGCCTGTTCGGTTGTTGAAGGAAAGATTCATTCGAAGGGCATTTGTAAGTTGTGGGTGATTCCAGAAAGTTCTATGGAGGAGGGCGAGTAGCCCACCCTGATGGACGACATGATTGAGCAGAAGGCTCCGCAAGACCTAATCGATTTGATTCCGCAGGAGCGGATCACAGGCGATATTTTGCGCGGCCATGGACCGCGCCGCGGCGGCTTGGAGAAGTTGCTCAAGTATTGGCGTCCCATCATGCGCAAGCCGGGCGGGTTTCGACGCTGTCTGGTGATCTTGGCGGATCATCCAGAGTTGTATCCGTTGCCGCCGCTGTGTGCGTGGCTGCATCACGAGACAACTGGCAAGTGGCCGAATGAAGGAAACCATCATGGTGGTGGCCGTGCGGGCCGTGCGGCTGGCCGAGTCGCTCGTCGGATTGTTCCGGGGAAGCGGCGGCGTCGCAAGAAGAGTGGTGACGTTCCGGTTGAGATGGCGGCATGGCGCTTTCATCGCCGCCTTGCTCGCGAATCGAAAGGGGCGCTGGTTGCGCCACACCACGGCAACCAGACGTTGGTGGAGTACAAGGCTGCCCGTTTCCAAAATGGGATGGTGACGGTTCCTATCCCTGCCAACTTTGGCTACTTGCCTGAGGGCGTTGAGGAGAAGGTCGGGTTGGTTTCGACGGATTCTGGATTGGGACGATTTGTCCAGTCGATCGCATCGATAATCACTCCGGGTGACATGGGGAAGATTAGGAGTCCGATCCGGTCGGCGTTGTGGTCGACGCTTACTCCCGGTGGGGGTAGCAACCGTGGTGGCGGGTTGGGTGCAGCGATCGGTGGGGCTGCTGCTAGGGCGATGCGTTGTCCGGCCGGGTATCAAAATGGTGGCCGGTTTACGACGCGTGGGTTTGGGAACTGTGGGGCGTTGCTGTTCCGAGTTCCGAAGATAGGGCCGGGGGCGGTGTCTGGTCAGGACAGGAACCGGATCGTTGACCGACTGGGTGCTGCTTCGGCGGCGGATGTGGTAACCGAGGTGACGGGTGCTCCGAAGAAGCGTGACGTGTTCCAGATTGCTCGCGATGCGGCGTTACCGGCAGCGAAGGGTCCAAAGCGGAAGCAGCAGAATTCGGCGATTGACGACGTGACCGAGTTTTTGTCTGGTGAGCGGTCGGGGAAACGCGTGATTCGGCGTGATGGCGTTATCTATGAACCGCAGATGGCGATGGACAAGTTGTCGAAGTTGAAGGGCGAGGACAATTTGAAGGAGGCGGCGGTGGTGTTGGTGCCGCCGTCGAAAGGAAAGTTGGGGGCAGATGAGGTTCCGTTGTTGGGGGCGGGTGTGCGTTCGGTGAAGTTTGCTTTTCCGGATGGGAACGTGACGTTGCGTCGAACTGGCGACGTTGATGCTGCAACATTGCGGAAGCGTTGGGCTGCTGCCATGAAGGATGCCGGTCAAGGCGACCCAACTGATGCCTTGATTAGTTTCGTGGA
>JASLZV010000328.1 GCA_030754715.1 Phycisphaerae bacterium | reverse complement strand
CAAATACCTTCAACGTCAACTCGCCGGCTGTCCTCATCGGGCAGGTCATCCCCGAAATGCCCGCCGCAAAGGCCGGTCTGAAGAACCGGGACATCATCACAGGTCTGAACGGTCGACCGCTGGAAAAATTCGCTACTCCCGCACTGGTGGTGCGGAACTTCCTGAAACAGTTGCAGCGCGTCGGGGCCGGAGGGCAGATAACGCTCACCGTCCTGCGCGACGCCAAGGAGTTTTCCGCTGCTGTGACCCTTGCTCCGGTTCCCACTGAGGCGCATGAGGCCCGGCGGTACTTTGCGGCGAAGTTGGGAGTGGTTCTGAGGGGAAAGGTGACCATGGACCGTTATCGCGACCTCAGTCCGACGGCCACCGTGCAGGGGCTTGTTGTGCTGCAGGTCGTGGCGGGAGGGTCGGCGGACCAAGGCAGACTCAAACGCGGCGACCTGGTAACCTCAGTAAATGGGCAGCCCGTCTCGACCACGGTCGAGGCCAGCCGCCTCATCGAAAAGTCGCTGAAGGACTCGCCAAAAAAAACCATTGTCCTTCTGGTCCAGCGCGGCAGCGAGGTCCGCCCCATTAGCATCCTGCCTCCGACCAGGTAGTCCCAGGACCCCAACGGAGTTGATTATGAAGGCATCTGTTATTTCCGTGGCGATTTGTCTCTGTGCCGCTTCAGCCGCAAAGGCCCAGCCTCTCAGCACCGTGCCTTCAAAGGCGGACGTGTTGGCTGCCGCCAGCTTGCGCCACAGTGCCGGGCAACTCGTGCGCGCTTCCGACAAGCCTGTCGCACGAGCGGCTAGATTGGTGGGCTTGGCGCGATTCGCCGACCGCCTGGCCCCCGGCGACGGCCGGACCAATCGTATCCTGGCCTTTGTCTACGCCAGCCAGGACAAGCTGGAACTACTGACCAAGGCCGTAGGGGTGTGCCTGGCCGCACAGCCGGGCGACCACGCGATGGGACTCCGGTGGTTGTCGCTGGAACTTGGCGTACGCCAGCAGGCCCACAAGCGCATCGAGTTCCTCTCGGGCGTACTGGCCGACGGCAACAGGCCGGCGCCACTGCGAGCCGCCGCTGCTGTCCAGTGGGCGGACATTCTCAGTGGCCAGGGCCAGAGAGATAAGGCTCGCAATGCATACGCCCAAGCGTTGAAACTTGACCCGTATCTGCCGGCGGCCCTGCGAGGGTATCTAGCCTCGCTGGACGAACCAACGCCTGTGGACCGGGTCAGGGCCTCGGCGGGATTGCTGGTGGCTAACCCACGAGCCCTTTCCATTGCCGCGGAACTGGGAGAATTCCTCGATGCCCTGGGACTCTACAAACAGGCCGTACGCTTTTACGACTATGCCTGGCAGGTCAACCGCATAACAGGCCGACAAAGCAACGTCAGCCACGACTTCATTATCCAGTACTGCAACGCAATGCTCAACGCCGGACAGCATGCCCGGGCCATCAACACCTTTGAAACCCTCCCGCGGCGATTTGTCGACAGCCTGTTGCTGCGGTCGCTGCTCATCGAGGCCTGCCGCGCCACCGGAAAAGACAGACAGGCTGACCGCTTCGCCAAAGAAATCCAGGCTATCTTCACCGCCAGGACCTCCGGCGGGGAACTGACCACCTTGGCGGCTACTGAACTGGCGTGGCTGCAACTGGTTACGGGAGGTGACGTGAAGCAGGCCCTGAAACACGCCGGGCAGGCCGCGGCGACCAACCCCGACGACTTTAATGCCCGGCGCGTGTTGTCGGCTGCCCGACTGTTGGCACAGAGCGAGGATCTGGTCCAACAGGGCGAAGCAGGCCTTGTGAAACTGGCCGACAAGGACATCTTTGCCACCGCCTTTCTTGCCGAGCATTACTTCAAGACCGGAAAGACCGACCGCGGAAAGAAAATGGTTCTGGTGGGGCTGTCACTCAGCCGCAGCGGGCATAGCGCTAGGCGTCTGCTTGCCCTGGCCGCGAAACACAAGATTGTCGTCCCGCCTGCGGCTTTCAGCATAGAAGTCGGTGCCGTCGTGGAGTCCATCGACCCCAATGTCCTCGAGATGGGCTTGGCGCCGGAAAAGTTCGTCACGGTCACGATCCGGCCGCTCCACGACCAGGTGGCCGTCGGCGAGCCGCTGGTCGTTGAGGTTGTCATGGCCAATATTGGCAAAGCGCCTGTGCCCCTCGGTCAAGGCGCGCTGGTGCCGATGGCCCTGAACCTCTCCGTGTCTACCCAGGGGCCCTCGCCACGGCAATTCGCGGATGTGCAGCAGGTTGTGTGGCCGGCGCCGCGCTACTTGCAAGTGGGCCAGAGCACCAAGGCTACCGCTCGCATCGACGTGGGCGCGTTGTCGGATTGGCTGGTTACCCGGCCGCTCACGCAATGCCGTCTGACGGTTTTCGGCATGCTGGTTGACCCCGCTCGGCGTGGGAGAATCTTACGCGATGCACTGCCCGCGGTGGTTGTTGGACCTGCGGTGATTGCTCGTACCGACATGCTGGACCAGTTCGACCGATCGACAGAAGCCAACTGGTCCAAGGCGTATCGAAATGCTCTCGGTGTGGTTGTTGGCGACATGAAGAATCC
>JASLZV010000327.1:1152-2569 GCA_030754715.1 Phycisphaerae bacterium | reverse complement strand
CATCGGTGGCTGCAGCCCTCGGATATCCGCAGGTACGCGGTGTGGCGCGGCGTTAGTCGAAATCGCCCCGCATCGCTGCAGACGCCGCGCGGGCCAGGGCTGATGATTGCCCTGCGCTCGGTGGCAACGGCCAAGAGGATATCATCGCGCCCGTGAACCCCGACGATGGAGTCAATGCCCGGCGCCATTTCAAAAAGTTTCTCCGCGTCGCGCTGGACCAGGCAGCCGGCCACCACCACGCGCCGTGCCCGCCCGGTCCGCTTGCACTCCAGCGCCTCGGAGATCACCTCCAGCGACTCGTCCCGCGCCGCCGACAGGAACCCGCAGGTGTTCACGATAATCACGTCGGCGTCTGCCATTGGCGCGCCGACCACGCATCCACCTTCGGCCAGGCGCCCGAGCATCCGCTCGCTGTCCACCAGGTTCTTTGGACAGCCCAGGGACACCAGCGAAACGGTCAATGGTTCGCCCTGAGACATACACTCGGGTCTCACTTCAACTCCCCCGCCGGCCCGGTCGCCGGTTGTGTCGCAGGTGTGGGATTATCCTTTGGCGCCGGCGCCACGGGCACCTCCAACAGCGGCGCCGCGGAGGATGAAGACCCCGGGCCAATCTCGCTGGTCAGGTAAAGTGTCTTACCGTCGGGACCGTAGCATATCGACTCGCCCTGCACTCGCCGGGGCATTGGAATGATGCGCGGCCTGCGAGAAAAGCCTTGCGCCCACGTTTCTCCGCGGCCCTTGACATATTCGAACGCCGACCCGTAGGTCAGCACCACCGCCCTGAGCCCGTCAGGGGAAATATCCATCGCCGTGACGGGTGGAATCGTAAGCGACGCGACGGCCCCGGCGACCAGCGGCCTGGCGCGACTGCTCGAGCGGGCCGGCCAGCGAACCGCATAGACTCTGCAGCTGATTCCCAACACTTTGGAAACCAGGTAAATCGTACGGGTGGTTGGGTCCACCGCCACCGCCTCGCAGTCATGTGAACCATCCTCATAACGGAAGTGAATCGTCTGTGCGACCGAAACGGAACGCCTGGCCTTTTCTCTGCCCATGTTCAGCGACGGTTCTGGAATCGCATAAAGCGCGTATGTCTTGCGTCTGCGGCCGTTGTCGCCGGTGTCGGCCAACAGAAGGATATTCCTGTCCCCCCGCCCGGCCTCAAACGACGCCATGTCTTCCCAGTCGATTGCCCGCGCGCCGGTGAGCGTAATGGCGGCAAGGTCCCGTCCCCTGGCGTCAAAAGCGAAAATCCTGGCACGCCCGCCCGAGTCGTTGTGCGTCCAGAACACACCCTTGTTCTTCCGCCCGCAGGCCAGCCCGCTGCTCTCGTTGATCTTCTTGTTGGCCAGTCTGACCAGTTCCCGTCCTCGCCCGTAAATGATGCGCGCAGCCGGGGCCTCGGCCCCTTCCCC
>JASLZV010000327.1:0-1143 GCA_030754715.1 Phycisphaerae bacterium | reverse complement strand
CTTCTTGTTGGCCAGTCTGACCAGTTCCCGTCCTCGCCCGTAAATGATGCGCGCAGCCGGGGCCTCGGCCCCTTCCCCCGGCGCGGTGGTCGGCCCCTTGCCCGCCGTCGTCACAAAAGTCGCCGCAACCACGCCGCCAAAAGCCGCCAAAAGCAGAAATACTCGTCGTCGAATCACCATCATCTCTCCGCAGGGCACTCGAAAGGCATTATACTATGTCCGCACGGGACGTATCAGGGCCTTTTCGCCCCGCCGAGTAGTTCAACATCCAGGAGACCTTTGGAAGTGACGAACCATGTACCCTTGTGATTCCCCGCTGCCTAGGGCACAATATCCATCGATGGAACGCGAGGGGAAGAACAAATCGCTGGAGCAGATCCTGGGCGGCTCGCATCGGGTGGTGGTGCTGGCCGGCCCGGCGGCATCCGGCAAAACGACCGCCGCCGTCGCGATGTATAAGCACTTCAGCGACAAGATCGGCCGCTCGAAATGCATGCTGTTGGTCCCTAATGCCCCGGCGGCCGACCACCTCCGCCGAAAACTCCTTGCCGGCAGCTCCACCGGCGTGCTGGTCGCCCCTCGGATCACAACCTTCTCCGCCCTGGCCGGGCGAGTGTTGGCCGCGGGCCACCCGCCCGGACGACGCCTGTCGCCGTTTCAACGGCGTCTGCTGCTCTGCCGCCTCGTACGCCAACTCCTGGACGAGGACAAACTCTCCGCTCTCAAAGCAGTGGGCGAAGCGCCCGGACTGGTCGTGGCCCTGGACCGAGCCATCGCTGAATTGAAACGGGCAGCCGTCGATCCGGCCAGTCTCGCGCCCGCGGTCCGCGGCCGCGAACAGAAGGAGCGTGACCTGCTGACCGTGTACGACCGCTATCAACAACACCTCCAACACGAAGGCGCATACGACGTGGAAGGACAAATGTGGCTGGCCAGGGACCGCCTGCGGGACGCCTGCGAGCGCCGGGAGGCCCTCCCCGGCCTCGAAAACATCTCCGCATGGGCGGTTGACGGATTCACCGACTTCACCCCCACGCAACTGGAAATCCTGGACCTGATCAGCCGACAGGCCAAGCGCGTCGTGATAACACTGCCGGTGGCTGATGACGGGCGGGCCAGAATGTGGTTCTGGACCCGCCGAAC
>JASLZV010000326.1 GCA_030754715.1 Phycisphaerae bacterium | reverse complement strand
CCCGCCGGAGTACGCCAGAACAATCTTGCGGATATTCTTGGTGCTTTTAGCCATCGTCACACTCCCGCAACTACGGCCCAAAGACGTATTCTAGGCTTTTGGCACGCCCGAACAAGGCAGAACCCGGACCCCGCTGGTGTTTACCTCGCCGCT
Source organism: Phycisphaerae bacterium (assembly GCA_030754715.1). Taxonomy (GTDB): domain Bacteria; phylum Planctomycetota; class Phycisphaerae; order SM23-33; family SM23-33; genus JASLZV01. Next base: position 2,430 of record JASLZV010000326.1, on the reverse strand, counting down.
CGGCCGACGGCTCGGCAGCGGTCACTGTTGAAGTTTGCCCACCAACACCTCTCGCATCACGTCGCGGGGGGCGGGCGTTTCGCACCAGATTTCGAACTGCGATGCCGCCTGGTTGACGAACATCTCCACCCCGCTGACCGCCAGGGCACCGGCGGCGCGCGCCTGCGAAATCAACTCTGTTTCCAGCGGGTTGTAGATCGTGTCGAAAACGACCTTCACGCACGGCGGAATCTCGGAGGCCCCCAGCGGCGAGGCGCCCTTGTGCGGATGCATGCCGATGGACGTGCAGTTGATCAGGATTTCGGCCTCCAGTTCGTCGGCCGCTTCCAGGGGGCGGGCCTTGGCGGAAAACTCTTTCGCCAGCGCCTCGGCGCGGGAGACGGTGCGATTATAGATGGTTGTCTCCGCGCGGTAGTGCGACAGAGCCGCCACGATTGCCCGCGATACCCCCCCGGCGCCCAAAACGGCCACCGCCTTGTGCGCCAGGCCCTTCGGGGCGATGTCCATCGCACGGCAGAGCGCATCGATGGCCGCGGCGTAATCGGTGTTGTCGCCGCGAAGTGTCCCTTCGGGTCCGATCGTGATCGTGTTGATCGCTCCGATCCGTGCGGCCGCCGGGTCGCAGTTATTCTTGCCCAGGTACCCCAGGGCGTTTTCCTTGTGCGGGATCGTTACGCTCAGCCCGCGACAATCCAGCCAGGGGCGATCCAGAATCGCGTCCATGAAACTGTTGAACTCTTCGGCCTTCGGAGGAACCCCAAGTGGAACGTAAACCCCGTTGACGCCGGCGGCGGCAAAGGCGGCGTTGTGGATGGCCGGGCTCATCGAGTGGCCCACCGGCCAGCCGATCACGCCGAATAGCAGGGTCTTGCTGTCGATGGCGTCCCAGCGGTACAGGCCTTTAAGTTCATCGAGTGTGGGCTGGCCGGGCGCCGATTCGGCGCCGCCGCGCAGCGCGGCGAACGTGCCGAACGCGCCGAATTTGCGGGCTACGATGCGGCTGGCCAGGCCCGCCTCGCCCATCGCCAGGGCGATCGTCGGCTTCTTGCAGATCCCGATTACCTCCAACGCGTCGAAGGAATCTTCAGGACGGTCGGCCATGAACGCGATCTTGTTAATCGTCCCTCCCGCCCCGTCCAGTTGCTGCCCCAGGTCGTGAAGGTTCTCGGGGCAGGTCTCGAAGTTGTGCTGGCTGACGATCACCGCTGCGCCGGGCCAGTCCTTGTGGGGAACGTCGAGTTCGATATCCACAAAGTCGGCTCCGGCCTCAGCCGCCGCGGCCAGCAGGGCCAGACGGTCGGCCTCGTCGCCTTGGAAGTTTCCCCCCTCGCGCGCGGGGCGGCAGGTGGCGATTACCTCAACCGGCGCATCTGACACGAGCCTTACCACCTCATCCGCCGCCGGTACCGGCTGGAGATAATCCAGGCGGCACTCCACGGCCCCGGCGCCGACCTTGGCCGCCAGAGCCATCTCCCGGCGCATCGCGTCGATGTCGGACGAAATCAACGGGCAAATCAGGCGGCTTGTCATGGCCCCGCTTTCACCTGCTTCTTGAAGTCTTTCAGCCTGAGGGCGAGCTTGCCGACCAGGTTGGCCGGAAGCACAAACACCCCCTGTATGCCGCTAGCCGTCGCGTAGCGGTTCTTCGTCTCGTGCGTACCCTTGGCGGAAACCAAAATGCGGATGCGTGAGCCTTCTTCCCCGGTCAGTTCCACCGTGACCCACGGCTTATCCAGGCCGAATCGCTTGGGACGGCCCTTTGTGTGGCTGGCGAACTTTTCGGCCGTTAGTTCCTCCAGCGTCTCCAGGAACTCGGCGACCTTTTGACCGTCGATGGGTACGTCCGGGTCGGCCGTGTAGCTCCACCTCTCGCCATGCTTGTCGAGGGTCAGCGTATCCTCACCGGCGGTGATCTTCACCTGCCGGATGGCCTGGTCCTTCTTGATGACCAGGACCTTGCCGCTGCGCACCTCGGCGCAGAACTGCTCGTACAGTTTCGCAGCGAACTGCCCCACGCACGCCGGCCTCGCCCCGGCGACCCACCCATAGATCTCATCATCCATCTTTACCAGGTGGACCGTACCGGTGCGATCACGCGGCTGCGTGGCGGGGGTGGGTTTAGTTGCCGCAGTGGGTTTGGTTGTCGCCGCGGGCGGCCGCCAGGTGAACTCCACCGTTATCTGATCGGCCGCCTTGGCGTAGCGCAGCGGTACCTTCCTGTCGGCCGCGACAACCTTGGTAGCCGTCAGTTCTTCGAGCAGGTCCAGGATCGTGTTGACGTTGTCGGCGTCGGCGTCGGCCTTCAGCAGTGCCTCGACGTCTTCTGGCTCTAGCCATTCGGCCCGGTCTGGGCTCCCCGTGAAACCGACCAGAGCCAGGTCCTCGGCCAGCAGCGGCCGCTGCTTCCCATCGCGGCCTTGGTTCACGATG
>JASLZV010000325.1 GCA_030754715.1 Phycisphaerae bacterium | reverse complement strand
GGCGGCTCAGTCGCGGCGGGCGACCACATCACGGACGTCCACCGCATCTGGATGTTCTACCTGCAGCGGATCTGCAATCATTGTTCGTACCCCGGCTGTGTGGGCGCCTGCTCGCGAAAGAGCGTCTACAAGCGCGATGAGGACGGTATCGTCCTGATCGACCAGGACCGCTGCCGCGGCTACCAGGAATGCGTTCGCGGCTGCCCCTACAAGAAGAGCATGTTCCACCCCCGCAGCCGAAAGTCGCAGAAGTGCATTAGTTGCTACCCCGCCGTCGGCGAGGGCTATCAGACACAGTGCGTGGCCAACTGCATCGGCAAAATCCGCGTGTTTGGGCATATTAATCCCCCCGACAAGGCCCGCGACGACAACCCGATCGACTACCTCGTCCACAAGGCCAAGATCGCCCTGCCACTGTACCCGCAGTTCGGCACGCAGCCGAATGTCTATTATATCCCGCCGGTCCACGTACCCAGGCAGTTCCTGTTCCAGATGTTCGGTCCGGGCGTGCCCGAGGCGATCAAAAAGTACCGTACGGCCCCCGACGACGAGAAACTCCGCGGCCTGCTGGTGCTGTTCGGGAGCACGGATAAGATATTCACGCGTTTCAAGGTCACCAGCGGCGAGGCGATTGGCTACAATGACAAGGGTGACGAAATCGTCCGCGTGCCCATCACCGAGCCGACGTACCGCAGGCCCTTCTTCGACGAGGAACGAAATGTCTACCGACACAGTATTACCTGACGACGAGGCGTGCCGGATGGCGTTGGGGAGGGCGGCGGTGTACGCGTGTCTGGCTCGCGGATTTGCGGCCGCAGCGGCAATGCCGGCGTGGCCCGACGCGGACGGCGAAGGCTCCGACCCGCTGGCCCGGCGTGTGTGGGCCTTGCGCGACGCGGCCGAGGCGAGCGATCCGGACGAGTTGCGGCAGGCGTACATGCGGGTCTTCGACCCGCGCAACCCGCCCTATCCTCTAGAGGCCGAACACCGCACCGAGCACTTCCGCCAGCGAACCGACCTGCTGGCGGATGTGATGGGATTCTACAAGGCGTTCGCGGTCGAGCCCGACCACGAACGCCCGGACCACGTCGCGTGCGAACTGGACTTCATCCACGTGGTGAGTCTCAAGGAGGCCAGGGCCTTGGCGGCCGGGCGGACTGAACAGGCCGAAATCTGTGCCGACGCCCGCCGCGCGTTCCTGACCGACCACCTGCTCACGTGGTACGAGGCCGTCGTGGCGATGGTCCGCGAGCGGGCCCGTCCGACCGACCGGTTCTACCGGGCACTGGCGGATCTGTTGGACACACTGATGCTTCAGGAAAAGGAATCACAGTCATGAAACAAGGATTCTGGGTACTCATCTGCCTGCTGAGTGCGGTGGTGTTCGTGGTGCTGGCCGTCTATGGTTGGAACCAGCGTTTCGGGGGGGGCGAGATCGTCCAGCCCGATCCGCAAGCGACCATCAGCGTGCCGTACATCGCGCGCCCAGTCGAACTGGGGGCGGACAAAGGCCCCGACCACGCCGTGTGGAAGGACGTGCCCACCGCCACCGTGCCGCTGATGCACCAGGCGATGGAGAAGCCCTGGCCGAAGGGCCGCGTACCCCAGGTGGCCGTTCAGGCCTTCCACGACGGGCAGGATATCTACTTCCGCCTGTCCTGGAAAGACGCCCAGGCCGATCCGAGCGTAGGCCCGGGCACATTCGCCGACGCTTGCTCGGTCGCCCTGCCAATGAAGTCGGGCACGCCGCCGCGGTCGATCATGATGGGGTTCAGCAGTCTGGCGAATTTCTGGCACTGGCGGGCCGACCTCGACGCGGAAGTCTGGCACGGCAAGAGTCCGGCCATGCCCGCCTACTCCGATCACCTCAACCCCCACGAGGCCAAGGAAGTCGACCCGACGATCCTTGCCGAGACCAAAACTGCCGTCACCGACCTGCTGGCCAGCCGGCCTGGGGCGCTGACCCGCAAGAAACACCAGACTGTCCAGGGCGCCGGCACGTGGACTGACGGCACGTGGGCGGTCGTGTTCAAGCGGGCCTTGGCCCCGGCGAGTGAACACGCCGAGTCGGACGTGCACCTGAAGCCCGGCAAGCACGCGGCCGCCTTCGCCGTGTGGGACGGCAGCAACAAGGACCGCGGATCCAGAAAGTCCCTCAGCGACTGGGTGGTCATGGATATTGCCCCGCCCGGCGCGAAGGGCGCAAAGGGCGCCGAGGGGGCTCCTGGCCCCGCCGAGAAGAAGACGGACCAGCCCCCCCCCCGCGTGATCACCGTGGTCGCCAAGCGGTTCGAATTCACCCCCAGCAAGATCACGTTGCAGAAGGGCGAGTCCGTCACGCTCCATCTGGAGAGCCTCGACGTGACGCACGGGCTGTATCTGGACGGGTACGGCATCCGCCTGAAGGCCCGTCCCGGCCTGGTCGATAAGGTCACCTTTACCGCCGACAAGACCGGGCGGTTCACCTTTCGCTGTGCGGAAACGTGCGGGGAGTTTCATCCGTACATGGTGGGATTCATGACAGTCGAACCAAACAGCCGCTACCACATATTCCTCTGGGTCACTCTGGCAGTGTTCCTTGTTGTTGGAGGCGCCGCG
>JASLZV010000324.1 GCA_030754715.1 Phycisphaerae bacterium | reverse complement strand
GGTAGTGGTTCAGCGTCCCGAGCGACACAAGCCCCACCTTCACAAGCACAAAGACCACCAGCGGCGTCTGAAACCCCAGTCCGAATACCAGCATCATGTTTGTCATGAAGTGTATGTGATTGTCCAGCGTGATGATCTCCTTCACGCCGATCCAGGCGTTGAACGCGTGGAAGAAGCCCAGGATCGGCAGCGAAACCACAAACACAAAAAACAGCGCCCCGCCCACAAAAAGAACCGCCGAAAACGGCATCGACCGCTTCACGTAACGTTTCTCCCGCTCGTACAGGCCCACGGATACAAACATCCACAGGTGATACAGCACCCACGGGGCCCCCAGCACCAAGGCCGAATACAAACACACGCGAAAATACAGCATCAGCCCGCCACTAACGCTGAGGATCGACAGTGAGGCGTCCCCGCCCGACTGCCCCATCACCCGGTTGTACGGATACACCAGCATGGTGAGTATCTGCCGGCCGAATATCAGGCACACCGCCAGCGACACCGCCATCCCCACCAGCGCGTAGATCAGCCGCCGGCGAAGGTCCTCCAGATGCTCGCCGAAAGTCATCCTTGCGTCGCTTTTTTGCTCGACCTCATCCACGGGTCATTGGCTCCCAAACACAGCCGGTAGCGTCCAAGAGTCCCTGACAAAATGAAGCGATGCACAGAGGCCGAGCTATTTGTCGCCTAGCAAGGAGCCCCAATCAGGCAACCCCCTGCCGGTTGCCGATGCAGCTCGACGCCGCCAGACGGCAAAGGAGCCGGCCGAATGCCGCATCATTTTGTTAGGGGCTCTAATATAACACATGTCGGATGCCGGATGCCAAGTGGGTATAATTACAACCCAAGCCATGGCCGAACCGAACAACAATCTCCCGAAGTTCAACTGCGACGCGATGATGGGCGGGCTGGCCCGCTGGCTGCGGGCCGCCGGCTATGACGCCGAATTCGAATACGGTATAGACGACCGTCCCCTCGTGGCCCGCGCCCTGGCCACCGGCCGAATCCTGCTGTCCTGCGACGGGCCCATGTTCGAACGAAACGTCATCACCAGCGGTCGCGTCCACGCCTTGCTGATCCCGCGACAACTCACCAAACTCCAACAATTGCGATTCGTCATGAGCGAACTGGACCTGCCGCTCGCCCGGCCACGCTGCATGGCCTGCGGAGGCGAACTGGACGAAGTGCCGAAACACACCGTCGCCGACGAGGCCCCGCCACTGGCGTTTCGCAACTGCCGGAAATTCTTCCGCTGCCGCAGATGCGCCAAACTCCTGTGGCACGGAACTCACTGGCAGAAAATTACTCGGCGCCTCGACGAAATCCGCCCTTGACAGCAGGAAGGACTAGCGCCCCTCGGCGAAAAACTCGCGCACCATCCGGCGGTATTCCGCCGGGACCGTATCGCCGACAAGCGCCTCAGCCGCCCGCCGCCGGGCCGCCGCCCACGCATCCTCATAGGGCACCATGGGCGTTTCACCCACCCCGTCGCCGCGGTCGCCACTGGGGGGCCCCTCAGCGGCCACCTTGGCATACAGCGGGTCCCACACCCGGACCACCCCGCCGCCATTTCCGCCGCCAGCCGCCGGCCTGCTGCGGGCCACCCCGGTCGCATCTTCGCCGCCACCTGCCCCCGCCGCGCGGGCTAGCACGTCCGGGCCTATGATCCGCCTGACCTTCACACCCCGAGCCTCAAGGTCATTCAATATCCTTCGCAGCGTCTCGGCGTCCTTTACCTCAACCGCCCTCGCCGCCTCAGCCAGCAGGCGGCCATGTTGCGGCCGGTCCGTCCCGGCCTCAGCGAGCGCCCGGGCCAGTTCTTTGCGAACCGCCTGCGGGAGGCCTCCGAGCGAGTCGCCAATCCGCTCAGCCGCGCCGCGCCGCGGCGGCAGCATCGCAACGGCCGCACAAAGCAGCACCACCAGCACCGCCGCACCAGCCGTCCTGCGCGTGCGCCGCCACAAACTCACCCTCCCAAGCCGGACCGACCCGACCGCCTCAAGCATTTGGGCATAGACACACCGGGCGGCGGCATCTTCACAACCGCTCTGCGCCAACTCGCCCGCCGTCGTCAGACGCTCGTCCAGGCCCGCCCGACGGTCCACAATCGCCGCCGTCTCACCGGGCCGCACGCCGCGAACCAGCGCCCACACCGCAGCCACAATCGCACCCAGAGGCACCAGTACCACGGTGATGCTCCGGTGCGGCCAACCAGCCGCCCAGCAAACCGCCTGGACGGCCGCCGACGCCAAGCCTGCAAGAATCACCCCCAGCCCGGCCGATTCAATCATCCGGCGCAGAAGCACCCGCCTGGAAACTCGCCTCAGGTATCTCAGCACATCATGTCGCACCACACTTTGTCCCTTCGATGGAATTGTCCCACCCGGGGCAACGCCAAATCAAGCGGATTCGCCGGCTGTGCCTTGGTCCGCCCCCTTTGAGCGTCACATCATGACGCCCCGTGCCAGCCAGAGTGAGTTTTCCAGACCTGCGGAGGAGGGACTATGCGCCGAAACAAGGCGGAGGGGGCCAAACGTCCCCAACAGCTCCCAACCATCGCTGTTTTTGAGCGCCTTGGGGTGTGGGAACCCGCATTTCCC
>JASLZV010000323.1 GCA_030754715.1 Phycisphaerae bacterium | reverse complement strand
CCGATTATTGGCTCACCCGAGCACGATCTGGCCAACGCCAAGGGGTACTGGACGATCTTGGTGGCTCTATTTATCGATGACACCCGGAGCCGCATCGTCGGGCGAAAGCGCCGCCGCGCCGCCGTAGAATACTGCCGCTGGCTCAGGGAACAAGGCTACGAAGCCTATTACAGCCATGGGCCGTCCAACTCGCAGGTTACCATCGGGGCGTTCCCTGAACAGTCGGTCGTAATGGCACTCAAGGGGCGCGTGCATCGACCGGCAATCCGCGATCCGGCCATCCGCAAGATCATGGCCACCAAGGATCCACCGCTGCATTTCCTTGCCGTCAACGGACGACAGGAAATCATCACCAAGCTCCATCCCAAAACCGGCAAGCCGTTAAAGACCACCTCACTCAGTTACCCGATTCGTATCCCCAACAAGAGCGCCTACCAAGGTGTCCAACCGCCGGATAATCCTGTCAACCCATAATCCGGGCAAACTTCGCGAGATCCGCCAGGTGCTGTCCACCCTACCGGTGCGCGTTGTGTCCCTGGAGGACGTGTGCGACCTGCCGGAGGCGCCGGAGACCGGCGCCACGTTCGGCGAAAACGCGCGCAACAAGGCACTGTACTATGCCCGCGCAACCGCCCAGTGGTGCCTAGCCGACGACTCGGGCCTCCAAGTAGACGCGCTGGACGGCCAACCGGGCGTGAACAGCGCCCGCTACGCCCGCGACCGCCTGGCCGGCGATGCCGACAGGGCCGCAACCGACCGCGCCAACAATGACAAGTTACTGGCCGCCCTGAAGGGCGTTGACGACGCCGACCGCACCGCGCGGTTTATCTGCCATCTGGCCCTAGCCGACCCGCAGCGAGTGCTGATCGAGACATCCGACACCCTCGAAGGGCGCATCGCCCGCGCCCCGGCCGGCTACAATGGATTCGGATACGATCCGCTGTTCTATCTACCCCAACTCGATTACACGGTCGCCCAACTGTCCCTCGCTGAAAAAAATCGCATCAGCCATCGCGGAAAGGCCTCGCTTAAATTCGCAAAACTCCTTGAGGGTTTTTTGGCTCGACTCTGAAGATTGTTGCGAGGTCGGTGGCGGCAATTCCATCTTGTCAGGCACGCTTACGGGGCCTTTCGCCCGCCATGGCGGGGTTTAGGCCAGGGCCCTGGACTCTGGTTGGCTTTGGCCTCAACAATTCGAAGCCCTCGCCCGGCTTGAGCGACTCCTTCAAGGGCGCCAGCGTCGGCGTGTCCCAGCGGGTCTGGCCAGCGTCTTCGTCTCTCACACGCACCAGCCTGCCATTCACCCACACCATTGCGTGGTCATCGACGGTGAAATGGAGATACAACTGGCGATCCTTCCAGTCGGCGGGGATATCGAGGGTGAGGCATACCAGCCGATTCCCATCGAACCGGGTCGTGGTCCCTCCAGTTCGACCCAGTCCGGGTTGCCTTGCTGCTGCCGACACGAAAAACGAATCGTCTCCTGCAATAAACATCCAGAATTCTCCAGGGTTGAGCCACCGGAAGTCCTGAAGCCCTAAGGACCTGCATCGTTGTCGCAGCAATACGCTTTGACCGATTTACGGCAGGATATGGCCGCCATGCTGCCACCATTGTCAGAACAATACAAGTGGTACTGCAAACCCTTGGGAGTCCACCACGGCGGAAGGGCCCGGTGTACCAAGTCATGCCTTTGGGCTATGCCTTCAGATCACTGGCACACCATGGAGCGAGTATGGTGTTCAGCCGGCAGCGGATTGATTTTGACGGCGTTTCAACGTCCTTCCCACAACGGTGAAAAACAGCGCGGCGGCCTACAGGGGCCGCGCGCGCCAATCAACCAAGACATCATCTACGTGCCTCTGGGCTCAATCCGCCGGCGGCGAACGAGATGCGTCGCCGCCAGAATCCCGGCAGCACATAGATAGCTCGCTACCGGATGGTACCATCGTACAACCGGCACGGGGATATCCTCGCCCATTTGTGTGATACGGTACATCAGCGGTGCATCGAAGTGCCATACGAACCCACTGTCCCCAGCCATCGCCGAAAAGATGCCGTACACAGGATTGGCCCGCAGTCCGATACCGGCAACGGTAGTTTTGTGGCCTTGGGCGACAAACTGGCATACGCCCGGCAGCCAGAACGGGCTGGCCTGCACGGCCAGCAGGACTACCGTGACAACCACCGCAGCCGCGTATCGCCCTGCCGGCGTCGACGCAACACGTCCCGCCGCCACGCCGCACAGCGCAACCGACGCATAAATGCAGCACATCTCGACGGCCGCAAAAAACGTTGCCTCCGGCCGCGTCAACCACAGCACCACCAACAACACAGCCGTCGCATCGGCCACAATCCCGCCTCGCAGAATAGCCGCCAGCGTCCCGCACGCCCCGGCCGCCAGGATTGGCGCCGCCAGTGCCACCCATACACCCGAGGCCATCAGCGCAGCCAGCATTGCCGCCCGCGGCGCCACCCCAAACGCGCCGGGCAACAGCAACACCCCCAACTGCAACGCAATTGTCGCCGCCGCTATCGCCGCGACCTCCCACCACAGTCTGCGGTCGAGAGCGCCGCCGCCCGGACCGGAACCAGGCTTCTGTCCATTTGTTT
>JASLZV010000322.1 GCA_030754715.1 Phycisphaerae bacterium | reverse complement strand
GGCAGAATTTCCAGTTGTACCACGGAGGCTGCGCCCTGGGCCAAAGCGGTCTCGACGCAGTCATTGCCTGTGTCGCCACCGCCGATCACCACGACGTCCTTGCCCTCGGCGGTGATCGCTTCTGGTTCGGCGGCAGACTGACCGGCGTCTCGCCGGTTGGCCTGGCGAAGATAATCCAGGGCGAAGTGTATCCCGGGCGTGCTGCGGCCGGGTACCTCCAGGTCGCGCGGGCGTGTGGTTCCGGCAGCCAAGCAAACCGCGTCAAATTCCCTCGTGATTTCCGCGGCTGAGACGTCCTTGCCGACGGCGGTGCCGGTCTTGAAAAACACATCCTCGGCCCGCATCTGGTCGATCCTGCGGTCGATGAGGCCCTTGTCCAGGCGGAAGTCCGGCACGCCGTAGCAAAGCAGCCCGCCTGGGTTTGCGTCCTTTTCGAAGACGGTTACATCGTGTCCGGCGCGGGCCAATTGCTGGGCCGCGGTCAGTCCGGCCGGGCCGGCCCCGACCACGGCGACACGTTTGCCTGTTTTTTCCTCCGCCGGCTGGGGGCGGATCCAACCCTCAGCGAAGCCGCGTTCCACGATTTCCCGTTCGATGGTGCGGATCTGGACGGGATAGGTGTTGATGGCGTTCTTGCAGGCGCCTTGGCAGGGAGCGGGGCAAAGATGCCCCGTGAATTCGGGAAAGTTGTTGCTCTGGTGCAGATGCTCGAGGGCCATGCGCCACTGCCCGCGGTTGTGCAGGTCGATCCACTCGGGGATGCGGCTTTCCAGCGGGCAGCCAACCTGCTGACACAGGGGGTTCATGCAGTTTATGCAGTGGGGTGACTGTAGCATGGCCACTGCACGGTCGTATTCTTGGCGGTTGGCGTAGGTGAATTGGGCGATGAGCCTCTCGTAACGGGCTAGGAACCTTCGGTCGGCCTTGTGCCATCCGGGCAGCACCCTCCTAAGGAGGCGCATGCGTTTGAGGGCCTTGAGCTGCCAGGGGCGTGCGTCGAAGTGCAGGTGGAGGGATCGCCGACCCAGCGACAGGTCGAAGTGCAGCAAGTGATGATAGATAATGCGGTCGCCGTTGGCGGGGTTGACGTCGTATTTTTCGCGATCGCGGACATACTTTTCCGGGCTGGTGGCCAATTCGGCGACGAAAAACAGATCCTTGATGAGCATGGCGGTGGCGAGATTTGTCGCGACGGCACGGGTGGCCTGATAACCGACATCCGGGTCGTCTTTCTTGTAGACGCCGGCGACGCCGTCGGCGAACCGTCGGGCGTACTCCAAGCCGCCCCATCGCATGCAGTCGTATAGGCGAATGATGATTCCTCGCTTGAGCGGTTCGTCGAGTTGGTCCACCTTCGTGATGAGTTGGCAGCCGAGTTCGCGCAGTGATTCGCCGAGTTGCTGGCCGCTGCGGTAGCGTCGCACCGTCCAGCGAAACTTGTCTTCCAGCGTGTCGCGCCAGCCGGTGCGTGTGGGCGGGCCTTGAAACAGATCCTGCCGCATTACGAGTTTGCGACCCATGTTGAAGGCGTATAGATTCTTGCGGAAGGCGGTGCGGATAGTGTCCTTGATGGCCCAGGCCATCGAGTGCATCGACACGGGGATCACGCCCTTCTGGAAGGCGAACCCCAGCATCATGATGTTGGCGTATACTTTTGAGCCGAGGTATTTCTCACAGATTGCGGAGATGTTGCGGGCCATGTAGTCGGCCGAGCGGGTGTGGGAGTGGATGACTTTCTCTAGTTCGCCGGGGTCGAAATCCTCCTGGCCCATGATGCCGCGAATCGTGAGAACCTTGTCGGTATTGATGACGGCGGCGGTTTTTGAGGGCGAGGCGACCCGCATCCGTCCGGCGGGATCGAGTGTGCGAGTAGCCTCCAGGATGTCCACGCCCAGCAGTAGATCAGCCTTGCCGTAAGGAATGATGGCCGTGACAGGCTTCTTGGAGATATTGTAGACCACCTGGCTGACGATGCTGCCGTTTCGGATGGCCAGGCCCTTCTTGTCGATGAATAGAACGTCATATCCCTCGTTGTGTCCGGCGCGGACCATGATACTAGTGACGGTGCCGATGCCCATGCCGCCCACGCCGGCCAGGCAGCATCTCCACAGGTCTTCGGCGGGGCGTTTGACAGGCTCGGGAATGTCGTCCAGGCCCAGTTCGGGCACGCGAGACCTGGGTGGCCGCTTGCGTTTGATCGTAACGCGCTCGAAACTACTGCACACCCCTATGCGCTGGCATGCTCCGTCGTTCACACACCAGGTGATGTCGGTGTTCATCTTTCGCCCATAGTCGGTCTGTGTGTGCTTCAGGCCGGGGCAGCCGGCGAGTTCCGCGCAGGCCAGACAGAACCGGCAAATCTCCTGATTGATGTTCATGTGCTCCCAGCGGGGCAGATATCCGAGGCGGCGGCGGACAACCTGCTCGGCCCGGCGCTTGCGACGTATCCGCGTGATGGCGCATTCCTTGTCGGCGATGATTACCTTCACGCCGTCGGCTAGAAATGTCTGCTCCAGCAGGCGCCGGTACTCTAGGCGCTTTTCCGGGTCCACGCAAATGATTGGAACGTCGGTAGTGCTGACGATTCCGCGCACGATGTCCTCGATGTCCTGGGTGGCTGT
>JASLZV010000321.1:1670-2634 GCA_030754715.1 Phycisphaerae bacterium | reverse complement strand
TAGTGAGTCAGCATCACGGCCACAACATTCTGACTCACAAGGCGGCTAGCCTCGCTCTGGGCGCCGCTATAGCGGCGATTGCCGGTGTGCTTTGGGCCTGGCTAAACACGAATGTATGGCCAGAGTTCATGAACCCCGTTCGCACAACCTTCCTCATATGGGCTGCTTTCATCGTCGGGGGACGTGGCAACAACCGAGGCATGATTATAGGCGCATTTCTGATCGTTATAGTTGAATTCGTGTTCAACGTCCTGGTTGTCTCAAGAGGCGGCACAAGTCTACCTTTACATAATATGACCTCCTACATAGACACCACTTTTTCGTGGTTGGTGGTAAATGTTGGAGGAGTTATCTGGTCGGTTCGATCCATTACTGAAGTGTTCCCTCGGGAAAATGTTGTTCTGTCGCTACCCCATCTTAAGTTGGCGCTAATCGGGATTGTGATTGTTGGGGCATTACTTATGTCATCAAAGGGTTTGTTGCCCGAAGTCCCTGGCAGGCCAAAACGCCCGGTTGGTCTGTCCACAAACTCGGATGAAGAAGAGAGTGCCAAATACTGATGACAGTACCTGCACTTCGGGTATCAGATCTAACGAAGGATTTTGGCGGTCTCAGGGCTGTAGACGAAGTTTCGTTTCAGATTGAAGAAGGCGAACTTGTCGGGCTGATCGGCCCTAACGGGTGCGGGAAGACAACCACGTTCAATTGCATTTCCGGACTGTTGGAAATGACCTCCGGCAGGATCAAGGTGCTTGGCCAAGATGCTAGTGGCATGCGGCCCGATCAGATACAGGGTCTGGGATTGACAAGAACATTTCAACACACTTGGCTATGGCGAGAGATGACCGTGATCGAGAACCTTCTCGTGCCTCCCCGCCAGCAGTTCGCTCCTAATGCCTTGTTTGCGCTATTGCGCCCAGGTTCACGGAGGGCGGAACAACAGCGAGTGATCGACGCTTACTCA
>JASLZV010000321.1:0-1660 GCA_030754715.1 Phycisphaerae bacterium | reverse complement strand
CTCCTAATGCCTTGTTTGCGCTATTGCGCCCAGGTTCACGGAGGGCGGAACAACAGCGAGTGATCGACGCTTACTCAGTGCTGGACCTACTTGAGGTATCACATATAGCACACAATCTCGCAAGTGAGTTGTCAGGTGGGCAGAGTAAGCTCGTCGACATTGGTCGTGCCCTCATGAGTTCTCCGCGCTTCCTGTTGCTTGACGAACCGGTTGCTGGTGTTGCCGGGCCGCTTGCAGAGAGAATTTTCCAGAACCTGCGCGCGTTGACGTCGGATAAAGGCATAGGCATGTTGGTTATTGAGCACAACATGGATTTCATTCTCCGTCGTGATGTCGACAGGATTATCGTCATGGACAGAGGTCGAATCTTGATGGAAGGCACGCCGGACGAAATCAAACAGAGCCGAGATGTCGTTGACGCCTATCTCGGCAACCCAGGGCAAATGGAAGAATGAGCACAGTTCTAGAAGTCACAGGCCTTGAAGGAGGTTACGGTTATGTTCAGATCTTGAACGGGATTGATCTGCATGTTGACGAAGGTGAGTTCGTCACTATCATCGGGCCCAACGGGTGCGGCAAATCGACATTCTTGAAGGTACTCTTTGGCCTCGCCACGCGCCATAAAGGCACGGTTTTGCACAATAGCGTAGATGTGTCTGGATGGCGCACCGACAGGCTAGTCGATCGAGGAATCGCATACGTGCCACAGGTCGACAATGTGTTCCCTTCATTGTCAGTCCGCGAGAACCTGCAGATGGGTGGAATCAAGTTGGCAGCGAAGAAACTCACCGCTTGCATCGAACGGGCTTGCAGAATGTTTCCCGATTTGGAGCCACGGATGAACGACCTCGCTGCCGCTCTCTCTGGTGGTGAGAGACAGATGCTGGCAATATCCCGCGCACTTATTTCGGGTCCTACCTTCCTGCTGTTGGACGAACCAACTGCCGCACTTTCACCGAGATATCAGCAGCAGATCCTGGCAAATATCGATGAACTCCGAACTCAAGGAATCTCAGTGCTTCTCGTAGAGCAGAATGCAAGGCTATCGCTATCGAGATCTGACCGTGGGTACATATTTTCCGGTGGGAAAGTAGTCTATACCGGCAGTGCGAAAAGTATTCTTAACGATCCGGATATTGGTGATTATTTCCTGGGGTTGCACCAGTGAAGTCGTAATTGGTACGCCAACGCTGCCTGAGGGCGTTCGACTCTAGCCCATATCCACGAGGCATTCGGATACTGTCGGGTGTTCCCTAGAATCAAGTTGACTGGGTCTAAATTACAGGACATAGTTGGCGAGTTCCATATGTATTTTTGCACACGATTACCGCTAACCACCCGAAGCTTTCATAATAGACGCTGGATCATTCCACCGAGTAGATAAAGCGCGATCAAAATGAGGAAAGTACCGCTGATGATATTTATAACTTTCGCTCTATCCTTGAGAATTTGGGTCATGCCAGTACTCGTTAGGCTCAAAGCCACGGTAATGTACCAGCCAGCGTCTATCAACCATGCGGTGATACCCATTAACCCTATCTGTATCCAACCCAAGTCGGGATGTATAAAATGGCTGAATATTGCGATAAAGAACAGGGCGATCTTCGGGTTAAACAGAGATATCAGGAATCCTTCTCCAGCAGCTCTGAGAACAATTCTT
>JASLZV010000320.1:907-2635 GCA_030754715.1 Phycisphaerae bacterium | reverse complement strand
CTCACTGTGCTAAGCGGGATAGTCGGTTACGTCATCCAGCGATTCTATCCGCGGCTGATGACCCAGACGGGCATCGAGGTGATTTTCGAACGCATACCCTTGTACATCAGCGAGTTAAGGCAAGAGGCGGAGGCGCTGGTGCTCGAATGCTGCGATCAAACGCGAGTCGATACGCTGGGCCGTCATTACCTTGATTCACTTCAGTGGTTCTTCAGTCGTCCCAGGTTCACCTTCAATCATATAGTCGGCAGCCAGCGCAGCCGGCAATGGCTTAAGCATCAAGATGAGGCCGTTCGCCGCTATCTCAATGAAGATGAGCGCAAATACCTGGATGATCTCAGCAGGCTGGCGCGGCAAAAAAACTACATCGACCTGCACTATACGTTGCAAGGCGCGATGAAGCGCTGGCTCCTCGTTCATATCCCGCTCACCGCGGCTTTGTTGGCGCTTTCCTTTTGGCACTTCCTGGTCGTCAACGTGTATTCGCTATGATGGACCCAAATCGCTTCGAATTCGACCGCAGCGCCTATGAGAGGCCGAACAATACCTACGTGTGCGGGCGCGGCGGCGAGTGGAGAACGCCCTGCAGGCAAGGCCCCAGCCACGATGGAACCTGCGGCGGCGTCGCTGGATGCAAGCCCTACCATAACCGGGATCGTTGGGAATGCCGCCGCGCCAAGGCGGCGGGCGGGCCATGCGAGAATGGACCGGCTCCCGACGGCACCTGCGGCTACACACAATCGCCGTGCGTGCCGCGCAGGACACTGCGTCAACATCGCTGGCGCATTTCGGTGATCGCGCCCGGGCTGGTCGTGGCGGCACTGGCGGCGTTCACGCATCTCGCCGGCGATGTCGACGTGATTGCCGAGATCTTCCGTATCGGCGCGCTCGACGCCGGGGAACTCACGGACAAGCATGCCGGATTTATCGGCGCACAGGGTTGTAAGGCCTGCCACTCGGCGCACGGTGCCCCACCCATGGTTTGGCTGGCGTCGGCATTCAGCGAGAACGACATGTCCAAGGCTTGCGTCGGTTGCCATACCTTCGGCGGCCCGGTTTCGGCGCCCCACAATGCGATCTTCACGGCGGGCAAGAAAGTCCGGCAAACGGAGTGCGCAATGTGCCATACCGAACATAAGGGTCATGACGCCAATATTTCGGACCTCAGCGACCGGCAATGCGCATCGTGCCATGAAAAACCATTTACCGACTTCGGTAAAGATCATCCCGATTTTTCGAAGCAGTTCCCCCATTTCAGGCGTTCGTCGATCAAATTCAGTCACGCCTCGCATCTTGGAAAACACTTTGAGGACAGGACCGTGGCGAAAGGCGTCCCAGCCAGTTGTACGACCTGCCATCAGGCCGAGTCGGCCCAGCGAACGGTTGAACTCCTGGGCTTCGAAGAAACCTGCGCCGTCTGCCACGCCGACCAGATCGCCAAGCGAAAACTGGTCGTTCTGCAATTGCCTGAATTCGACGAGACGGACATCGATCCCCAGTCCGTCGTCGAACTTTGCGGCCTCAACGAGGACGTTGAGGCCGAGGACGACTACGAAAGCATCTCGTCGGACGAGATGAGCGATATCTCCGCCTACATGATGGGCTTACCGTCGGACGATCCGGGGGAATATGGCACCGCCTTTCAGGAACTGGTGATGGGCATGGCGGAGGACGGCACGACGCCTTTGGTCGAAATGTTGAAAGGCCGCGTGGCTACGGTCGATCTGG
>JASLZV010000320.1:0-900 GCA_030754715.1 Phycisphaerae bacterium | reverse complement strand
ACTGGTGATGGGCATGGCGGAGGACGGCACGACGCCTTTGGTCGAAATGTTGAAAGGCCGCGTGGCTACGGTCGATCTGGCCCAATTGTTGGCCGGTCTCAACCCCGAGGTGACAAAACGCATGGCTTGCGCCTGGGCCTTCAATCTGGAGTACGAACTTCCGGCCGAGCCTGCTTTCGGCGGATGGTACGGCGATCTGTTGGAGTTGATATATCAGCCGGGCGGCCACGCGGATCCGGTCCTCATGGGGTGGTTGAATCTTGCCATTAACGCCGGCGGTGACAGCGAAGAAGCCCTTGGGCGGGCGGAGAAAATGAGGGCGCGCCTGTTGTCGCCGAAGGATGGCCCCGGCGCCTGCATCAAATGCCACGCCGTTACTCGTGACGCGGCTGACGGACCGTTGCGCATCGAGTGGCGATTCCACAAGGATGAAACCGGCGGCCATCCATCCTATTCGCACCGACGTCACCTCGGTCTGGTCGATCCATCAGGGGTAAAACTCGCCGATCCCAACAAAGGCTGCACCACTTGCCACAGGCTCGATGCAAACGCCGATTTCGAAGCCGGGTTCAAGGATTACGATCCCATGACATATTCCAGCAACTTTTTTTCGATAAAGAAGGAAACCTGCGTTCAGTGCCACGCCCAAGGCCACGTGCGCCAGGATTGTCGACTCTGTCACAACTATCACAAAGAGCCCGCTTTTACGGAGAAAGTAACCAGAAATGAGAACTAAACCCGCATTGCCCAGATGACCGTGTAATTTGACGACACCGCACCCGGATTCTGGTATAAGAATCATAACATTATAGGCGGATTTGGGGTGCTGATATGGCTCACCCGATGGGTGAATCGAAAGACGGGGTTCTGAGGCTCGGTTTTGACCGTCGGCTGAAGCTG
>JASLZV010000031.1 GCA_030754715.1 Phycisphaerae bacterium | reverse complement strand
CAAGTATGAACACAAGATCAAGAACATTACCGATAAGGGATCTATTTACCTTAAGTTGAGCAATGGATACTACATGCTGGACGAGATAAGTCTTACCAGCCCCCAAAAGGTCGCCGCCGAATGACGTCCCTTTGCGTCCAAGATAACCGTAGATTTATTTTTTACCCCTTAGGTCGTTCTCGGACAGACTGACGCACTTTACCACGGTCTCTGTCGTCATGAACTTCGGACTCGGACTGACACTATGGGCAATCGTTCCCATGCTACTTGGCATGATAGTCGCTATCTCTGCCGTTCACGAAATAGATGTTGGTTTATGTATTTCAAGCAATCCAATATATCAGGCTGGGACACCCATGGAGGGCGCCAGTGGAACAAGAAATGCCCGCATAGGCCTTGGGCGACTGCGTTATAGCTGGCCGGATAGCTTGGGAGACGACGCAACTGCCGCTGCCACGACCGTGCGAATGCTTGTTTTCATGATAATCTACATTCTCGCGGGCGTTCTCTTTGCCTGGCGTGCAAAATGCAGATTTCGCCGTAATATCTTCTGATTATCCAGATCAAGTGTTTTCGAGCGTCAGATTCTCCTGATCAGCCTGACGCGTCAAAGACGTATTGTGCCTCCCGAAAATCGCATCCGGCCAGTAGCCCTGGGTAACGTCCCCCCGGCCGAGTTCGCGCGACGGCGTATTCCTCCGGACTCCACTGTGCCACGTCCTTCGGAATACGCCGGATTAACATAATCGAATAAGCGTAAAATTCGCATCCAAGTTTGATCAAACTTGGGAGCAGGTTCAAGGTCGCCGAGACTCTCGCTCGACCTGGACCAGTTTTCGGGGAACAGGTCACCAGCGATTACTTCGCCATGTCCTTGAGGGCCTTGAGGGGCCGAACCTTGACGACCTTCCGGGCGGGCTTCGCCTTGAAGATGTGCTCTTGCCCGGTGAACGGATTGATGCCCTTGCGTTTCGGGGTCGCGGGCTTGAGGTTGACCGTGATCTTCAGCAGGCCCGGCAAAGCAAAGACGCCAGGACCTTTCTTGCCCACGGCGGCTTTGATCTGACAGGAAAGGGCATCGAACACGGACGCCACCTGCTTGCGGGAAAGTTGTGTGGCCTCTGCGATGTTGGACAGAATCTCACTCTTCGTCGCGGGTTTGGCTTTGCCACTCTTTGCCATTTTGCTGCTCCTTAGAAGAAGGTTAGAAAAACAGGAAACGGTTATTCATAACGGCGGCATTCTACAGGGACAAGCCTGCAAGGGCAAGAGATGTTCGTGCAACCGCTTTCGGGGGCGATGCTGAAGTATCTGCCGCACTTGGGAAGAGACAGTTTTTTTGACCTGATCTGAGGGTCCACCATGACAGTGGCATCGGCGCCAAGCCGCAGAAAAGCGAACGCCGGAATCGAGGGCCACGAGGACGTCATCCGTCGTATCCTTCATCGCGAAATGCCGGTGGCGTCCCTAAAGTCCGCGGTCGTGAAGAAGCACGACCACGACCTGTTCGCTGCGGCCATATGACACTTCAGGGCCTGGGGCAAGGTCCTTCGAGCGGCCGGCTACGATCCGCTTGCCATCCGCCTCATTCGTCGCCAATGGACACGGTCTGCTTGCACAAGTCGAAACTTCTGAAGGAGACAACAGGCAACGTTGGTCTCTCCCCACCGGCGTTGCTGTTTTTTGTGTGAGCTTGACCGTTGAGGGGTCAGTGTGGACAATTCTGGTTTCGGCACTTTCGATCGGGAAAAGGACTAACAATGTGCGATAGCAATATTCTTTCGTGGCCGTTGACGTTGGTATCCTGCTGGCTTGGCCTTGTACACGTCGCTTCGGCAGAGATGATTACGATTGTCTCGCCTCAAGGGCCGCTGCCGAGTGTCGTGGCGGGTGTCAAGCAGGTCGACAAGGACGCTGCGGCGGACATCTGCTATTACCTGTCCCGCGTCACGGGGCGAAAGATCGCCCCGACCGACAAGCAATGGCCAGCGGGTGGTACTCCACCACCAGGGGCAGACCATCAAAAAAAGTACAAACCAAAGGGCGACGGGGTGATTATCCACGTGGGGCGGGACGCATTTGTCAATAAGCATGCACCCGAGATCGACAAACTGTACG
This sequence comes from Phycisphaerae bacterium, assembly GCA_030754715.1. Lineage (GTDB taxonomy): Bacteria > Planctomycetota > Phycisphaerae > SM23-33 > SM23-33 > JASLZV01. Next base: position 8,417 of record JASLZV010000031.1, on the reverse strand, counting down.
CCGACGGCTACATCGTCAAGTGCGTCGCCGATGGCGGCAGAAAACACATTATCCTTGCCGGCAAGAGAGGGCTGTCCTCCTGGTTCGCCGGTGAGCAGTTTCTCAAGGACTACTGCGGTGTTCGATGGCTGTTCCCGGACCCCGTGTATGGCGAGATCGTGCCATCGCGGCCGACCATTGAGATAGACGGCGACACCCATAAGAAGTACGAGCCGTCGTTCGAAAGCAGGTCTCACGGGACAATGTACTTTTTTGACCGCACTCGTCGCTACCTGCGGCTGCGCGTGCACTCGTACGGCTGCGGTTCCCATGTTCTCCAATACATATTCTCCGAGAAAGAATTCAAGGCACACCCCGAATGGTTCCCCTACTTCAAAGGGGATGGGAGCAGAGGCAGCACGAAAGGCTGGGCACGGCAGTGGTGGAAGTACGGAAACGGGTGGCAGATTTGCACCACGAACTCCGAAACGGTCGAATACGCAGCCAAGTACGTCCGTGAGTATTTTCGAAAGAACCCCGATGCGCCTCTCGCCTCAGTCGGACATAATGACGGTGCGGGCTGGTGCGAGTGTCCTGAATGCAGGAAGGCCGGGCGGCCGCACGAAAGATGGTGGCGCTGGGTCAACCAGGTGGCCAGGGAGGTGGCCAAGACGCATCCGGACAAGTGGGTTTCGGCCTTGGCGTACGGCGCCCCGGGGCGACCGCCCAGCTTCCCCCTGGAGAAGAACGTCTGCGTCGTCAAGACCTTCGAATACACTCACATGATGGATCTGGCCGCCAAGTGGGCCAAGGTCTGCCAGCGGGTGGACATCTACTCCTACGCATATGGAGGGTCGTTCCTGGGATTTCGGCACTTTCCGCACGCGATGAGAGACTTCCTGAAATGGGGTCACGATGATCTGGGGGGCAGGTCCCACCATTCGGAGGTTTACGGAGACTGGACATTCGATGGCCCGAAATACCACTACATGCAGGCCCTGCAGTGGGACGTCAACGCAGATCCGAATCAGATTATGAAGGAATTCTGTGACCTTTCCTACGGGACTGCGGCCAAGCCGATGCGCTCGTTCTGGGACAGGCTTGAGCAGATCTACGAAAGAAGACCTCGCAAAGACAGGTTCATTTTCTATCAGTGGGTCAGTTGGAAGCTTTCCTACGATACCGTACCGAATGAGGAATTCAAGTATTACACCATGGACGACGTTGAACATCTGGAAACGCGCATCAAACGCGCGGTCAAGTTGGCCGCCGATGACAACGCTCAGGTCCGATTTCGCGTCCAGCGCATGTCCGAGGCGTGGGGATACGTCCGAACCATGGTGGTAAGCAAACTGAGATTCCACGACAATCCGCCAAGGACCGCCGTCGAATCGCAGGAAGGGAAGAATCGGGCGATGTCGTTGGCCCGCGAAATTGCCGACCTCAGGTCCGAGCGGGAGTTGTGTCTCGGCAAGTTGAGATCATATCCCACCATGCATCCGCAACTCATGAAGCCCTACTACTGGTCCTCCGCGGTGGGGTTGACGATTTTCGCTCCCGAGCAGGCTTTGTTGGATGAACTGTGCAGTTCGATCAGCGAATACCTGAAGAAATCCGCAGGGCAGAAGGCAGCGGTCGCGATGTGGAAGGGCATCGATCCTTCCGACAATCTCTACGAGTCGGCCCAAACCCAACTATACATGCAGGCCCGGCCGAGCCTGCCAAACGTGCTGGCCAACGGAGATTTCGAGACAGGCGATCTCCGCGGATGGAAGACGGACGGTCATTCGGCCAACCTCCGCCGCGACAAAGCTCGCGTGGAAATTGTCGAGGGGACAAGACGAGCAAACGGCAGCAAGTGGGCCGCACAGACAAAGGAAGGATATAACGACAGGCTTTTACAAAGGATTTCGGTGGCCGCGGGCGAGCGATATCGCCTCACGGCGTGGGTGAAACATCTGACCAGCACCCCTGAAAACGTTGTCCCTGCCGACGCGATTATCGAGTTCTACAGCGGCTTCAGACGGGTTTACGTTGAGCCGTCGCGGGTCATGGCACGCCAAAAGACACCGGAGGCCGGATGGATGAGATTGCGTTCGACCGTCACCATCCCGCTCGACGCGGACTCGATTCTGATAAAACTAACGGTGTATCAGGCCAAGGCCACGTGGGATGACGTTGAGTTGGTGAAGATCAAGAGCGGACCGGTGGCCACGGGGCAGATAACCGACACCTTCGACGGCCAACGCCTCGACGCTGACAAATGGGCCCGGGCCACAATCACCGGTGGCGTAATCCCCCCCAGACTCCACGGCGGCTGGCTTGTTTACGACAGCAATAAGATGTATCCGCTGGTCTCCCAAGCCACGTTCAACGACCTGGTGAAACATTCAGGTGCAGATCGATATTGTCTGCGGTTCCATGCGGCCCCCCTTCCCGGGGAAACAGGCCCTGCGAGTATTACATGGGGCATCATGGGCGGTACGGGCCGAACCCGCACGAGGAAAACGGGATTCATGTGGACGCATTATTTCAATCCGCGTGACAAGTACCGGCTTCGGACGTATGGGTGGCAGAAGACCGTCTTTTGCGGCGGCGGACACGGGTATAAACTCGAGCACCTCGGAAAAGCACCGGACGAGGTCTGGTATAACCATGTACACATCCGCCAGCGGCTATGACACAAGCAAGGAATCATTTGTAGCGCGATACAAGCATGGCATGAAAGACCTGACTGCCGAGGGGAATGCCCGCCTGAAGATACTGCCCGGAGGCTATCAAATCGACGAGATAAGCCTCACGGGCCCAGGCGAACATCTCCAGGAGAAAGCAAAAGGTGACAAGAAAAATTCGGAGTTGAACAAGGACAAGCGTCTCTATATGCCTGATGAGGTCGAACAGTAGCATCGCGGGCAGGCCGATCGCAACCCAGTGCCACGCCACTCAGGGACAGGCTGGCAGCCATGGAAATGAACCACGGTGGCAATTGTCTCTAATATCAGGAATTCTAAGCACTTAGAGTTAAAAAGGAGAATGTGATGGGCCGTGTATTCGCATACAAGTACCTGGTTATCGACGATGCCTGGATTCTGGAGGTCGAGAACCTCCATCGCAGGGTCAACCAGGCGACAAAACACCCCGAGCCGGTCATCGAGATGGATTCCCCGTGGGACCGGGAGACTGATGTTTTCAACTGCTTCAACGTGATCTACGACGGAGATGAAGGCGTCTTCAAGATGTGGTACTCCGTGATGTATTACGGAGGAGAAGGCCACGACGGGTCGTCCAAGTTTGCCTACGCGACCAGCAAAGACGGAATTCACTGGGACAAGCCCAAGCTCGGCCTGGTGGAAGTCAACGGGTCCAGGGAGAACAACTACATCATACCGGAGATCGGAATTTACGGCTCACTCATCAAGGACCCCAGCGACATACCCCAGCGTCGCTACAAGATGTTGTTTATGGTCGGCAGCAAGGAGACGGTCTGGGCGAGATTCTACATCCCGCTATGCCTTGCATACTCGGCCGACGGGATTCACTGGGAACGCCCTGCCCATGTCAATCCGGTGTTGCGTGGCATCAGCGACGGGCCGTGGGGGTTCACGTACGATCCGGACCGCCGAAAGTATCTCCTGTTCTCCCGCCGGGTGCCCAACCTGCCGCGTGATATCTCGCTCTATGAGAGTTACGATCTGGTCAACTGGGAGGACAAGGGGCGCGTCATAGTCGGCGGCGACGCCCTTGATCCGCCGGAGATGTACAACTTCTATCACATGATGCCGTTTTGCTATGAAGATTTCCATCTCGGCGCGCTCAACGCCCAGTACACCAGCCCAATCAGCGAATCGTATGACAGTTACAATCGCTCGCCGGATTATCCCGACACAACAATGGGCCACCTTGAAATTCAACTCGCCTACAGCCGGGACGGCCGCAAGTGGAACCGCCCGGACGACCGCAGGGCGATTGTTCCATGGGGCCCGAAAGGTTCCCCCGACTTTGGCGCGATTTATCCAGCCAACAATCCAATAGTCAAGGACGGTGAGACTTGGATCTATTACCTCGCGCAGAATAACGTGCATTCGTGGTGGCACATTCAGGAACAATGGAATCGCAACAAGTCGAGCAGGCACACCGCCTGTGGAATGCTCGCCAAGATGCCCGAAGACCACTGGGTTTCCCTCGACGCCGGCAACAGGGAAGGATTCTTTGTCCACAAGCCCTGGGGACCGCCGCACGAGGTTTTTGTCAACGCCGACGCGGAAGGCGGTTCCATTGAAGTGGAACTTGTAAACCCCTTCGGCCAGACGATGGGCGGTTTCAGCCGCGCCGAATGCATTCCCATCACCGCCAATGGGAAGAAACAGGAAGTAAAGTGGAAAAACGGCCGCCATCCCTGGGACTTTGCAAAGGATCACCGCGGCGGCGTACTGGCCAAGTTCTATCTGAAGAATGCCAAACTATACTCTTACACATTCACGCTGCCCGATCCCGACGGCAAACTTGCCGTGGACAAGGCCAACACACGATGGTGTGGGATTATCAAGCACAAGTCCGACAACTGGGATCGGCTGAGCACCGAGCCGGCCGGCGGCCTGTCGCCACACTCGGGTCCCGGGCCGGAAAAGGGACAGGAAAAACCCGGCGAGATGGTCTTGGATTTTTGAAAACATCGGACTTCGGCAAGAAGGCGCTTATTGAAGGAAGCGAATCCCCGGCCGAAGTAGCCATGGGATGATCAAGAACGCCCTATTCAGAATAGTACCCGCCAGGACGGGAAGCACCCTCGAGCGAATCGAGTATCGCAAAGGCAGGCGGTTTCAGCCCGTCGGCCGCGTCCGATACCACGTCCGCTACTGGCGCGAGTGTAAGGGGGTAGCCAAAACCCTGCGGCTGAGGCTGAGGCTGCGCGAAACCAGCAAGGAAAGCCTGACGTACGCCGGCAGGGTCAAGGGATTGGGGCAGTTTACGCTCGAATATCGCCTGCCCGCCGGGCGACGGCCTCTGCAGGTGCACAGTAGGTTCATCTGCCAGGCAGACCGGCCGATTCATCTGGGTTACCACGTTCTTGCCATCCAGCCGCCGAAGAACTGCGATGCACTGCGGCTGATGATGGGCACCTACGGCGGGTTCACCAGGAACGGCGTGACCGTCTTGTTTGCAGACGCCTACGATGAACGTCGCGGCCGTCGGCAGTTGGCCTTTGCCGTCGACCAGGCTCATGCGCCGGTCGGAACGACGCAGACGAAATACCAGTACCTGGTGCAGTCGTTCCCCCCGTCCTATGTCGACGGCGTAATGCAGGTTGCCTCGGGTGAGGAAGTCGCCGGGGGGTTTGTGGTGAAACTTGTCCGCGAGCATATTTGGGATCCGGCCATCAAACTCCGCCAGTGGGAGAAATTGCCCGCGGCGCACACAACCGAGGGGCCGCGTTTTGCCCTGCGTCACTATCTGGCCAACTGGCAGCGGTATACCCAGGAGCCTTTGTTGTGGGTCCAATTGGCAGCGGACATGGGCATGCACCACGTTGGTTTTTACGGCATGCTGAGCGAACCCAAACTAGGCGGCCCCTATGGCTGGGCCCTCAACGGCAAGTACGTTCGGTACCGCGAACTTTATGAGATCCTGTTCGGCAAACGTCGCCGGCGGCGGATAACTCTCGGAAGTCTTCAGGAGAACGTTCGCCAATTGGAAATCGGATGGGGCAACGGCGGCAACGCCATGGTGGCCTATGCATATTTCCTTCACGGCAAGTCGTGGGCGTGCCGGCGGGCCAGGATGATCCTCAACGCGATACTCGGCCTGGGCGAAACCGGGTTTCAACTCACGAGCGGCCCGCTGGCCGGTGCGTGGATCAACGCCTACGACGCCGACGCCAAGCAGTTCCAGGACCACTACGGCGGACAACAGGTCTTCCTGCCGAATCAGGGGATCGTCAATTACTTCCTGTCGCGCTGTTATCTCGAAGGCCACTCGAAAGATCCCAGGATCATCGAAAGGATCAAAACCAACTGCGATGCTTTCCTCAGCAGGATCGAAGAGCGAAACGGGACGTATCCCAACGCATTTTCTCCGGACGGTTCGGCTGGCTATTCGCGAGAGGGATATCGCTACGACTGGGCCAACGCACCGGCACTTGCCCTCACGATGACCAGTTTTTTGTGTTGCCACGAACTTACGGGCCGGCGGGAGTATCTCCAGCGGACTGAAGACATCCTCAAGCGTTGGCTTGCACCCCGAATAAAGGCATTTGAGTTTGGCTTCCTTGAATTCGACCACGCCGGTTGGGACAGCGCCGGTGCGTGCCACATGCTGGTCTGCCTGGGGCATTATCTCCAGCACAAGGACACAACCCAGAAGGCCCTGGCGCGCAAGTTGGACAAGTTGGTGTTCGAATATCTCATGAGCTTTCGCCACGAGCATGATTATTTCCTGCCCACCCACTCCCAAAACGTCAAAGGCTGGGGCGCCGTCGCAAAGAACAAGTTCGGATTTCTTCACGGTTTCACACCCGGCAGCAGTCAGGGCGTGATATGCCTGCACCTGCGTTACGAGTCCGGTTATGGGCTGATGCGTGCGTTTGAAACCAATCCCACGCCCCAGCGCTACGCGGCCTTTATGAACTATCTGAATTACTACACCTACCAGCAGTTTGTGAACCCCGATCTGCCCGTGGGTTTCGGCGGCTGCACCGAACACACGGCCCTTGAGACGTATGTTCAGGACACCACTCACGTGATCCACTCCACCCCTCTTGCGATGGTCGCTCTGAAACATTGGCCGCTGTTCATCCGCCAAACCGACCGGCCCATGGTGGCCATCAGACCCGTCAAGAACGGACTGGAAGTGGGCCTGGACGGCCCGACGCGCCTGGTTGCCGACAGCCTGATGGGCGACCATATCAGGGTCGGCCAACAAATATGTCGCGCTGGCGTACCCTTAACCGCAGGCGTCGAAGGCAGGAAGACGACAATAAGGCTGACGCTGAAACCGGAGGGTTGAGGCCAAAGTCACGCCGTCGCCGTCAGGCGCGCCACAAGGTTGCTCAGCACGGTGCGATTGTCGCAGCAGAGACAACTCACTTGTCCGCCCATACGGTAGAAGGTCTTGCAGAACCGCAGGTAGTAGGCCGGGTGGTCTTCGGGCGGCTCGCCGGTGGACCAGTCCCAATCGCCTCCTGCCTGAATGTCCACAACGGCGATGGTGTGGCCGTGTATGAACTCCCTGCCCTGCCGGGCCAGCAGGTTGTTAGCGCAACTGAAGGCCTTCTCGAAGACCTGCGGGCTCATGACAGCCGAGCCGATCGAGAGGTACACACCGCCGGTGAGGCCCAAGACGCTGTTGGCAAAGATACGGACGTCGGTATCCGCGGCCCGGCCGATCGCCCCGCCGTGAAACATCGGATGGTTCACAAAGATATCGTAGCCGATGCCCGGATGCACCGTCAGCGGCACGGCGCGACGATGAGCGCAGGTGGAAACCGAGTATCGCTTAAAGGGATGGTCAACCTTCATTGGCCCGGCCGACAACCGGAACCGCTTCATGGTCGCCAGAAGGTCGGCTCGCGCAGCGGCCAGCGGATGGCCCGGTTCGGCGGCGATCTGCTCGGCCAGGGCCTTGGGCTCGGTCAGCACGAGGCCGTCTTCGGCAATGAACTTTCCGATGGACTCGCCGAACCCCAGCCCGTCGGCCGCTCCGACAATCACGGCCAGGTTGATATACCGGCCCGTCTCGTCCCACGAACCGAACCGTCCGACCGGCGCGTTGTCGCCAACTGACTCGCTGGAGGCGCCCTGGAAGGCAAATTCCCAATCGTGGATCACCCCAGCGCCATGCGTGGCAACGTGCGTCACGAAACCACCGTCGATCAGCGCGTTGACGAGCGGCCCGGCGCCGTTCTTGATCAGGTGCGCCCCGTAGACAAGCATCACCGAAGCCCCCCGAGCCCGGGCACTGCGGATCCGCCGCGACAGGTCGTCTATCTGTCTGCCCAGCGGGCCGGGGGCCGGCGAGGCAGCGGCGGGGTCGATCGCCGCCTGCTCAATATTGATCAGGTTCTTGCGCCGGGCCAGCGGAAGCGTCTTGATTTTCATCGGGTCAATGTGGTCGTATATCATAACCATCGCTCCGGGCGACAATTACCGTCTTGGCTTTGTCAACTACCCGCCACCGCCCGCTCTACCAGTTCGCAAAGGATGTGATAGATCACCACATGCACCTCCTGAACACGCGGGGTGCTCGTCGAGGGTACGTCGAGCAGGATGTCGGCCAACTCGGCGCACTTCCCTCCGCCCTTTCCGGTAAACGCGATTGTCTTCATGCCGATCTGTCGCGCCTTTTTCAGACCCGCAATCACGTTAGGCGAGTCGCCGGAGGTTGTCAAGGCGACTGCGACGTCGGCGCCACCGGCGTTGGCCTCCAACTGGCGGGCGAAGATC
>JASLZV010000319.1 GCA_030754715.1 Phycisphaerae bacterium | reverse complement strand
TATTAGCAGGCGAGCCGGGATACACGTACGACACAATCGCCCCGATTTGCCCATCGCGGGTCAGATGCGAGACATTGTTGACTCGCGCCAGTTCCTTGTTGAGCGGTTGGAGTTCCACACCCAACCAGGCCAGACGGTTTTCTTCGCCTTCAGCCAGAGGGACGTTGCTGGGGTCCACATTCTTGGCCAGATCGCCCAGCACCTCTTTTAGTTGCCGTGCCGCTGTGGCCACTACCCCACCGGAATCTCCCCGATCCGCGGTCGAAACCTTGGGCCGGCGGGCCAGCGGAAACACCACCAGGGCCCCCTCATCGTCGAACAGGAACAGGTCATCCGTCCGGCCCCCGATTTCCGGATAGACGCGACGTTTCCAGCCCAATTCGCACCCGCTGATGCGGCGGTGCCAGAAGTAGGCGACACGCTTTTCGCCCTGCAAAATGACCTCCGCCGACAGCAGCATTCTATTGCGGAGGCTGCGGATGTCTTTGGTGGACAGTTTCACCGCACCCCTCAGGGGCTTTGTGAGTTTGGCCAGGAAGCAGCCGTAGTCGGCCAGGGTGTGGGTGAACTTCGCCTCAATCGGCTCACCGACGGCCGGGTGAACCGTGATCCGCTCAAGCCGCCCGGTGATCTTGGGCTTGAGATTGGCCAACACCATGATGGTGTTTTCGTCCATCAGTACGCCCGCCACGTTTCTCTCGGTGCTTCCCCCGCCATCCCCTCCAAAGCCATAGCGGCTCACTCGACCGGCGGACTTCTTGGGGCTGCGGAAATGCACTGCTACACGCAAGACCGCCTTGTCGGCGCGCTCTTTGAGTTCCTTGAGGAGTTCTTTCATCTCCTCGGCTGAGCGAGCCGGCCACTTCAGCGGCGAGCCCTTCCACGTCTCACTCACGCTCCGCCGACCGGTGATGCATACACCCACCGGCGTGCCTTTCTTGTCCACAATCAACCAGCCGCCCGGAAGGAACTTGTCGCCCGATTCGGTTAGGGTAACAGTCGTCGAGGCGCGCCGGATGGAGGTCTTCCACTCACTGTCTCGAAGCCAATGGGCTACGACCATGTAGGGCCCTTCCCTGCCTGAATCAAATTCCAGGGGCTTTGCATCCACCAGGGGCTCCTCCAGTCCCAGAAACACGGCTTTTTGATCGATTGCGTATGAGACCACGCTGGCCTTGACCGCCTGCGAGCCGAAACGCACCGTGATACCCTTGATGAACCGCGGGTGCATCATCAGGTCACCGGTAAGGACCTTATTGCCTTGCACCAGCAGCCCGACGACCTCCAGCGGGCGCTCCTGGCTGATGAAGCGGCCAAAACCGCGCCACTCACCACCGCGAGGCTCTTGGCCCTTGTCGTATTGCAGAGCGTACTCCACGTGCACGATGCTGGGAGCAATCGCCTTGATAATAGCGACTTTTTCAACCGACATTTCCAATTCGCTCTTGCCTTTTCCTGCGCAACCTCCGGCCAACAACAACCCAGCCAGCAACGCAGCAATCGTCACTCGTTTCATAATGGTGACTCCTTTTGTGACGCCAGGGGTCGGTTACTCGCGTTCGTAGTCTCTGGAGAAGTCCAGCAGGACTTGGCGCATAAGCCCGCCTCGCTGGACCACAAACAGGATCTTGTGTTTCTTCTTGATGTTGGCAAGGGCTTCTTTATGCGCCTTCTTGATGTCCTCAAGTGTGGTAACCTTCTTACCGTCAATCTTGAGAATGATGTCCTTTTCAGACAACCCGGCCGAACTGGCGTTGCCTGGGTACTTGACCCCAAAAACGTACACGCTTTTCTTGCAGTAGAAGTACAGGTCAGGGTTGTCGAACTGGTTGATTGTCTTGACGGTCACGTCCCACCGGGGGCAGTCGAGTTCCTCCCCTTCCACCTTGCCTTTTTCGCGCGGCGTAAGCGTGATGGTCAGAATCTTCTCGTTGCGATTGAGTTCCAGTTTGGCGGGTTCGTTCTTCGCCAACAGGCCCAGAAGTTTGCGAACGGCCGGCAGATCCTCTTCCCATTCGGCGTTTATGGCCATGCCATTGACCTTCAGGAGGCGGTCTTTCAGAAGGATACCCGCTCGGCGCGCGGGGCTTTCCGGATCGGTGGCGGCCACAATCACACCGTCGGTGCCCTGGAAGTAGATATTGCGGTTGAAGTCCTTCAGTGGCTGAAGTTGCAAACCGGTCCAGCTCCAATCCACCTTGCCGTGTTCGCGCAGTTGCGAGGCAACGAACTTCACGGTGTGTGACGGCACGGCGAATCCCATGTCGCCGCCGATGGTCGTCGCTCGGGTGTTAATGCCGACGATCTGCCCGTCGGTATTTACCAGCGGCCCGCCGGAGTTGCCCGGGCTGATTGACGCGTCGGTCTGCAACCACAGGCTGTACTCGCTGTGCTTGGGGAGGTATCGCCGCGTGCAGGAAACAATGCCGATGGACACCGAGCGGTTCAAACCCCACGGTGCTCCCATGGCCATCACAAAGTCGCCTTCCTTCAGCACGTCGGAGTCTCCGAACTCCGCATACGGCGCCGCCTTGGCGTCCTGGTCCATCTCCAGTTGCAGCAAGGCCAAGTCGGTGTCCTTGTCCTTACCGAGGACCTTGGCGTCCATCGCCCTGCCGTCATACAGCAGGCAGCGAA
>JASLZV010000318.1 GCA_030754715.1 Phycisphaerae bacterium | reverse complement strand
CTGCGATGCTGAAGCACATTCCCGCCGAAACACCTATCGTGGCGGCTATTCACCATCCGGACATGGTATTTCGCTTCCCTGAACTGCTGGAGCGCAACTTGAGGCTGGCTATAAGCGGCCACTACCACACACATCAAACGTTCAGGGAGGACGGCGCCCTGCATTCGAGTCCAAGTACGGCGCTGGCGGCTGGAGTTGACGGCTTCCCGCCGGCCTATCGCAGCTATCGCATGCCGGCCCCCGACCAATGCTCCACCGATTCCAGGGACGTCCGCATAACTTATGAAACCGCCAACGTAACAGATCAGGCATCGCTGCGGAAGGTCCTTGTCAGGCACGTCGATTGGCCTCATTACATCCAGGGCTGCGACGGGCTGGAGACTTGTTGGTCCAAGCCCCTGGATGGCGCGGTGAGGCGCGCTACCGCGGTGGTGGCCGAGGGCCGCGTTGTGGTGTCCCCCTACGACCTGGATGCTTATCCTGTCGGCCGCTTGCAGGTGTTCGATCTTGCTTCGGGCGAATTTGTTTGGAGCAGGAGACTGGGCGACGGTTTTTTCGCAACGCCGGTTGTCAGCGACGGGCTTATCTATGTTCAGAGCGTTTCGGGACAGGCCTACGCCATTTCCCTGGAAGACGGCTACATTGTTTGGCGCCACGATCTGGGATGGAAGGGGGGGCGCTGTTGCACCGGTCGCGTCGTGCTCGAAGGGGACCTGGCATTCGTCGGCGATTCGACGTACTTTGCAGCCCTGCAGAGCGCCAATGGTATCGAGATGTGGGCCTGGCCGGAGGTTCGGGCAGGTGGGGCCTTTTACGGCGGCAGCACGGCAGCAGGCCAAGGGGTGGTTCTCGTCGGCAACGGCTACGAAGAACGAGGGGTTATCACCCTGAATGCAGAGACCGGGGAACTTGCCTGGAGTGTTGGTGACCGCAGACATGCCCGTTACAGCGATGCCATTTTCCTCGACGGTTGTTTCTACTTTTGCGGCCCGTATGATGCCGTCTGCGTTGAGGCGAACTCGGGCAAAGTGAGATGGTCGGCGCCCTGCGACACGTGGACACTTCCGGCGCCGCTTGTCCACAGGGACAAGGTTTTTGTCGCTGGAAGCGGTGGGGATTTGCAGGCCCTGGATCGAAAGTCCGGCGAGGAACTGTGGCGGACGTCGTTGGGCAGGCCTATGCTTCCGCTGATGTACAACGCTACCGAGCCAAAGGGACAATTGGCCGGGCCGGTGGCATATGGTGATGCGGTTCTGTCGGCTTCGAACGACGGCAACATGTACGCGATCGAACCGGAGAGGGGGGAAGTATTGAGAAAATACGGTTTCGGCATTCCGCTGACCAGCGCGCCGGTGGTCTGTGGCGAGCACCTGATAATGGCAACGCCCGACGGGACGTTGTGGAAGTTCAAGTTACACTTAGCGTGATGACAGTTGCTGCGGGAGACTACCGATGGGCAGGATGCTACTGAAGGTACTGAGCGACCCGGAAGTGGAAAAGATGCACGACCGGACACTTGAACTGCTTGAAACGGTCGGTGTGAAGGTCACACATGATGAGACCCTAAAGAAACTTGCCAAGGCCGGCGCGAAGGTGAATGCGTCCACCGGGTCGGTCAGGTTCCCCCGGGAAATGGTGAGCGAGCTGCTGGCGCTAGCGCCGTCGGTGGCCGTCGAAACCGGCCTCAACGGGAAGGTATTGGAGATCGGCGGGGACAATCGCTACTACGGCTGTCTGGTTACCGACCCTTTCATCGTAGATTATGAAGCCGGCCCGCGCCGGCCGGTCCTGGAGGATATACGACGACACACCATCGTCGGTGAATCACTCGACAGGGTTGATATGATCTCAAGAATGCAGTTTCCCGTCGCCGATATCTCCGGGGCGGATTCCTGCTACAAGACGATGGAGGTGGTTCTAACTCACACGAGCAAGTCCGTATCATCCCCGCCGACTTCCGAAGAGAACTGCCGCGACTGGATGGACGTCATGGCCGTGATTGCGGATGCCGCCGGCCTGGATGTGATGAATACCCCTCTGACGCATATCATGATGGCCGTTACGAGTCCCTTGCAGTTGCACGGCCCGAACGTGGAAATGATGAAGATGGCTATGGAACGGTGCTATCCTATATTTCCCACTATCTGTCCGATGGCCGGAACGACGTCGCCTTATACTGTCGCGGGCACCGCTCTGGTCACCAACGCTGAGAATCTGCTTGTGGTCCTGGTTGCTCAGGTCTATAAGCCCGGCCACCCGGTTTTTTATGGAGCCGGCCCGTCGGTGACGGACATGAAGACCGGCCGCGACCTGTACTACAAAGCCGAGAAAATGCTGTTCAAGATTGCGGCCACACAAATGGGCAAGTACAATCTGCCGGTTAAGGGGGAGGCCGCCGGTACGCTTACCTATCGCTCGGACGTCCAGAATGGGGCCGAAGGCGCACTGTATCTGCTGGCGTCCGTCGTCGGGGGCCAAAACGGGGTAGGCGGCCTTGGGAGCCTGCATAACGCCGTCGGAATGAGCGCCGAACAGATTGTCATGCAGTGCGGGCTTGCCGACATGGTTGAATACGTTGCCCGCGGGATTGACATGAGCGATCACAAACTTGGGCTTAGTTCCATCGATAGGGTCGGGCCGGGCGGAAA
>JASLZV010000317.1 GCA_030754715.1 Phycisphaerae bacterium | reverse complement strand
ACCAAACATCTTGATCTGTCGCTCGATGTTCGCGATGTTCTTCGCCGTCGTCTCGCGGGGGTGCACGCCATGCTCCACGGCATACTGCTCGGCCGGCAGGCCGAACGCATCGTAGCCCATCGGGTGCAGGACGTTGTAGCCCTTCATGCGATTGAAGCGACAGACGATATCCGTGGCGGTATAGCCTTCGGGATGGCCAACGTGCAGCCCCTCCCCGCTGGGATACGGGAACATGTCCAACACGTACAGCCTGGGGCGCTCCTGGAAGCCTTCATCGCCGGGGTTAGGCTGGCTGAAGGTCTCGTTTTGAGCCCAGTATCTCTGCCACTTGCTTTCGATGGCTGCAAAGTCGTAACCGGCCATGGCCTCTCCACGCCTTAGATCACGGGTACTGTCCGGGGCTTTGGTAATCAGAAGGTCCGGGAAGGTTGTCTTTTACGCGGCGGGCAGGTGGAAGTCAAGGCACGCGGGGGCCGACGAGACCTCCGCTTCGGCCGCCGGCCGAAGCAAATTCCCCTCGATCCGGCGGCGGCGATGCCTTATCTTCCAGTAGGTTGTGCAGCTTTCCGTAAAATCCGCCGTGCTGATCTTCCTGCTGATAGCCGCCGTCCTCTACGCCGTCGCTACAGTGATCCTCATTGCCTGGCTGTGGCGCAGAACCCGCCGCAAGGCTGAGCCCAAGCGGTCGTTCGCAGCCAAGTGGACCCGCCGCCTGGACCGCGCGTTGGCCGACATCCCCCACGAAGATTTCAAGGTCTTCCTGTATCACTACCCGGGTTTAATCTACACACTGGCGGACCGCGGCATTGACCTGCACTGCGCCGGGCATACGCACGGCGGGCAGGTGGCCCTGCCATTTTACGGGGCGATAACGACCATGGCGCGGTTCGGCAAGCGGTTTGAGGCCGGGCTATATCGAGTCCACAACACACAACTCTACGTGAACCGCGGTATCGGCATGGAAGGCGGATACGCCCCGCGAGTGCGCTTCTGGTGCCGTCTGGAAGTCTCCCTTCTGGAAATCGACAACGACAACACGTAGCCCCGCCGTTGCGGCCCTCGCCGGTTGCGGGAGCGGGAAAACCACGATATAGTGACCGCATGCAGCGCGTACGCGTGAAAATCGAGGGACTCGGTGATCCGAAATCCGCCATCCGGGTCGCACAGATGGGCGCCGACGCCATCGGGCTGGTCTTCGCCAAAAGCCCGCGACAAGTCTCGCCGGCCCAGGCCCGCGCGATCGTGGACGTACTTCCGCCATGGGTAGCCACTGTCGGCGTGTTCGTTAACGCCGAGGCGGATACAATCAACCGCCTCGTCGAGCGGACTCGAATTGGATACGTTCAACTTCACGGCAACGAGCACCCCGACATCCTGGGGCACATTCGCACAAAATGCATCAAGGCCTTTCGCATACGCGACGAGGGTTGGCTGGACGAGGTAAAGGATTGGCTGTCCGCCACGACGGCCCGGTCAAACCTGGCGGCCGTCTTGCTGGACGCCTATGATCCGAACGTCCGCGGCGGCAGCGGAACGCAATTCAACTGGGACATGGTGGCCGACGCCCGGGCGGCCGGTGCGATGGCCGACATCGATCCGGTAATCCTGGCCGGCGGGCTCGACGCGTCCTGCGTGTCTCGGGCAATCAGCCTGGTTCAGCCCTGGGGCGTGGACGTAGCCAGCGGTGTGGAAAAGGCCCCGGGGGTCAAGGACTACCGCAAGGTTGAGGATTTTATCCGCGCGACGCGGGAGGGCAACGAGCTGAAAACCCAGTTCTGGCTGTGATGGCTTGATCCCACCCGCACCGGGCAGGCAGAAAGAATTGACCGGCCCGCTCGCCTTAATCATACTATTGGCCTATTGGCAAAAAGACTTCAGGCGGCGGCATCAATCCATAATCCACAGGCAGAGAGAGCCCAATGGCACAAGTGACAGAATGTTTGGAACACAAAATCAGGGACATCACTCTAGCCGACTTCGGCCGAAAGGAAATTGCCATCGCCGAGCACGAGATGCCCGGTCTGATGGCCACTCGCAAGAAATACGGCAGGGACAAGCCGCTGCAGGGCGCCCGGATCACCGGCAGCCTGCATATGACGATCCAGACGGCCGTGCTCATCGAGACGCTGGGGGAGTTGGGCGCGGACGTCCGGTGGGCCTCGTGCAACATCTTCTCTACACAAGACCACGCTGCCGCAGCCATTGCCGCCGGTGGCGTTCCGGTGTTCGCCTGGAAGGGCGAAACATTGGAGGAATACTGGTGGTGCACCAAGCGGGCCTTGACCTTCCCCGGCAACAAGGGACCTAACCTCGTTGTCGATGACGGCGGCGACGCCACGCTGATGATCCATCGCGGCTACGCGGCCGAGAACGATTCATCCATCCTGGAGGGCAAGGGCAAACCGCACGACATGGTTGCACTGGACGACCTCCTGAGCCAAACCTTTAAGGAAGACCCGCAGTTCTGGCACCACGTGGTGAGAGACTGGAAAGGTGTCTCGGAAGAAACGACCACCGGCGTGCACCGCTTAATGGAGATGTTAGAGAACAATGAGCTTCGAGTTCCTGCCATCAACGTAAACGATTCGGTAACGAAGTCAAAGAACGATAATAAGTATGGTTGCAGACACAGCCTGAATGATGCCATCA
>JASLZV010000316.1 GCA_030754715.1 Phycisphaerae bacterium | reverse complement strand
ACAACAGTCGCCTATCAACTTCGAGAAATCACATCAACCAGGGCTTGTGGACCAAAGCCCATAACCGTCCACGGAAGTGGGGCAACTCCAATGGATACGGTGGTCGTACTCCAGTCTGGTGGACCGGTGCCGGCTGGAGACGGCTGAACTCATCGAGATCTTCGGAGCGAATCTGGAGGAAGAGATCGAACTACGTCGTCACCTATCGGTGTTACGTAGACAATTGCCTGGCCGGGATAGTGGCGGAGACTTTTCACGTGCACTCCTTCAATTGGAGAATATCGCTGAAGCGGTGCAGCATCGTGAAGCGATGTAGCGGTGCGGAACTTCGTCGCCCCCGATCGGCAGAAGACATTCCTGCGTTTTCTACAAACCCACCTGCTCAACGTCACCGCGGCGTGCCGATCCAGTGGTCTGGCTGGAACGGCCAGCGCGTATCTACAGCGACGAAGCGATGAAGACTTCCGGAGGCGGTGGGAACAGATCGAGGAAGAGATCCTGGATCAACTAGAGTCGAGTCAATGGCGAGCGGCCAAAGAGGACTCAAAAGACCGCCGATGGACGCTCAAGCGACGTCGGGCCACCCGCTGGTCCGAACGGCGCCAAATCAGCCCTACGGCCTCTACAACGGAACAGTGCGACATCGTCCATCTGTCGGACGAGGATCTGATCAGGATCGCTGAGGGTAAACTTTAGGTCGTCTGGGGGGATGTGTCCCAGTTGCTCGGGTCGCATGAAGATCTTGACGGCTTATCAAGCCGGGTTCTGAGCGATACCGGTACTGGTATGCCTACCGACGTAATTGAGCAGGCCTTCGACCCGTTTCTTACCACAGCAGAATTCGGCGTGAGCACAGGCTTGGGCCTGAGCATGGTTGACGGGTTTGTCAGCAGGCAATCGCAAGGCATGGTCGATATCGAAAGCACGGTAGGTTCCGGCACCACAATAACGCTGTATTTTCCGCGCACCGAGTAATGCAGGGGCCCCACTGCCCCTGTTGTTTCCATAAATTCTATTTGCTCTCAAACACCCACACGCCGTCCCAGTCGGCTTCGGGCGGGGTGGCGCGAAAATGGGCGATGCGGTCCAGATAAACCCGGGAGACAGAATCAGCCGGGTTTTCGGCAAGGCTGGCCTGAAATGCACTTGCGGCGCTCTCCCAGTCCTGGGCCCGGTAGCGGTTCAGTCCCTCTGCGAACTTGTCATTCGATTTGACCGAGTCTGCGCCAAGGCCGACGAGTTCGTAGATTTTCGTCGGAATGTGTTTGCCCTTGACCCGGATGGAGTCGACCTCGCGCACGATGATGGTATCGGCGGCCAGTTCGCGGGTGCGCTCGGAAATTAGGACATGGGTGCCGTAGGCCTTGCTGGCACCTTCCAGGCGTGAGCCCAGGTTTACGGGATCGCCCATGACCGTGTAATTCATGGAAACGCGTGAACCAATGGTGCCAACGATCATGTCGCCTGTGGAAACCCCGATACGCAGATCGATATCCAGATCGTCGGCCTTTTCGCCCAGTTCCCCGCGCACATCGGTGCGGAATTTCTCCAGATGGGTGAAGGCCTCAAATGCTGCCTTGCAGGCCAGTGAAGCGTGGTCGTCTGTGCCACTGAACGGTGGCCCCCAATAGGCCATGACCGCATCGCCCATGAACTTGTCGACAACGCCGCCATTATCCGCAATGGCATTGGTCATATGGCCGAAGAAGCTGTTGATCATGCGTACCAGGTCATCGGGTTCAAGCGCTTCGGATATGGACGTAAATCCCTTCAGGTCGATGAACAGCACGGTCATTTCGCGCCGCTCGCCACCGGGTTCGGAAAACTCCGAACTTTCCAGCAGGTTGGTGACAATGCGGGGGTCCACGTACTTGCCGAACGTGTCCTTGATGCGCTCCTTGAGGCGAAGTTCACCAACCATATGGTTGAACGATCCGGTCAGACGGCCGATCTCGTCATGGGACACAACGGCGACTTCCGTATCCAGATCGCCGTTCTCTATCGCCTCGGTGCCCTGAACAAGGTTTCGCACAGCGCGCATGAGTGTGCGCGTGATGATGATGGCGAAACCCAGCCCCATCACAAAAGCCAGTGTGGTCAGGGTGATATTGGTAATCAGCAACCGGTGTTCCATTTGATCCGCCAGTCGGAGGGCATCGTTTGTTACATCCTGAGCATGACGGCGGAGGGCAACAATGCTCGCGTCAATGCCATCCTGCTGAACATCCAGTTTGGCTATGAGCGTTGCAAACAGCGCCTGGTCATCCTGCGCCCGGCTTTCAATCAATTTCAGCCCGTGGATGAAAAAGTCGTTATAGGCTGCCTCGATATCATCAATTCTTTCCAAGAGGTCACCGGCGTTCATGGAACCGTGTTCGTTTTCCTCCGCTTCAGGGTCAAGCAGCGCACGGGTACGCTCGAACGCGGTGAGAACAAGGGTATGGCTTTCTTTGAGGCGGCTCTCGGCCTCAACCACATAGTCGCTGCTTTCTGTCCCATCCGCAGCACCAATGAGGCGTTGCAGTTCGATGCCCTGTTCAAGTACGAGCACATTTACACGCGCAATCTTTTCCGACACAGGCAACAGGGTCCTGGAGATCGCCTCCAGATCTTCACTGATTACGGCGGTCAGGCGAATGGAATGGATGGC
>JASLZV010000315.1:2378-2652 GCA_030754715.1 Phycisphaerae bacterium | reverse complement strand
CCGGCCGGCGCAATTCACATTGGCCTACCGTGACTCCACCGACACCTGCCGGAGCTGGTCGGAACCGGCCGCCTGTGAACTGTTGGGCGACTGGCGGCGGGATATAATAAAGGACCGAACCTGGAATACGATCTACGGCCCTACCACACTCAATGACGGTACGTTGCTGGCGGTGATCCTCCACGGATACTTCGACCTGGGAAAGGTCATCCCCAACAAGGGATCGGGCACCTGGGGCCTGGAGGTCGCCCAGCCCCATTGCACACTCTCGACC
>JASLZV010000315.1:0-2368 GCA_030754715.1 Phycisphaerae bacterium | reverse complement strand
CATGAAATAACGTGCCCCTGAAACGGACAACCCCCCGTCAAGACGGGGCAAGCCATGTCATCTTCTGCACTTACATTTCTCCCCGTTAGTTCACCACCACTCGACTGAAACGTCGGCCCTTTCCATTCGCCGTTCATGTGGCAGACCCACAGCGACGACGGCGGCAAGACCTGGCGGATGGCCTGCTACGCCCCCTTCTCCGGCGGAGGCGGCCAGCCATTGCTGGCCACGCGGTCCGGATACCTCGTGAGCATCAAGCGCGGACCCGCAGTGTGCCTTCACATCAGCACGGACGGCGGCGTGAACTGGGACGAAGGCACGATCATCGACTACCCCGCTTCCTTCAACGGGGCGATGATCGAGGTGGAGCCGGACGTCGTGCTGGTCGTGTACCCCGAGTCGATGGGTGAGATCCGCCCGTCGTTCGTGCGAGCCCAGCGCATCGGGATCACCCCCGAGGGGCCGATTCCGATCAAGCCCGACTAGCCTGACACGGTTGAAAGACTTTCCACGGGCTGGTATCTCAAGTGAGTTCGTCGCGGCCCGGCGCCCGGCGGTGGAAGGTGACACGCATCCTCTGCACCACCACGGCAGGGTCTGCGGCGCCGTACGAAAATACGGTGACGTGCTGCTGATCTTTCCACTTAAAGGACCATACCGGGAAAGTATCAGCAGCGATACGAAGTAGCGGAGACGAACAACCGCGGCGACCGGCTATATATAATGGTTTCGTTCGGTCAGGGACATTCCCCGTCCAGGAGACATGTGGAAAGTCCCAGTCGAGAAGGCTTTGAATGAAAGATGAACATTCGACGTCCCGGTTGAAACGCCGGCCCGGATTCACCATCGTCGAAGCCCTGGTGGTGATCGTGATTATCACCGTCCTGCTGACACTTCTTCTGCCGACGTTGCAGACCGCACGACACCGCGCGAAGGTGGTTACCTGTGCGTCGAATCTCCATCAATATTCCGCGGGGATGAACCTCTATGCTATCGAGAACAACAACGAGTACCCGCGCCTCCTGCACTGGTCCCCGATCGTGATATGGGGTCCCTCGTCGCCTCCGATGTCTCCACGTTACGAGTGGCTCGACTATTATCTCGACGTGGTCACAGGGAACAACGGGGACGTGCTGTGGTGCACGCTCGACCGGGACTTAAGGCCCGGGCCGTTCAGCCCGCACTACCACGTCCCTGACCATACGGACCCCAGGTACGGAGACTGGTTCTGTTACCTCGGCGGCGGGCACGACTTTTTCTGGATCGGCTACCTGATGATCGGAGGCTTTGGCTCGCAGGACATCGGCAGCGACTGGAGCAATACTGGAAACTCGATCAGCGGCCCGCTCCTGCGTATCGGCGGCGCACAGGACGTCGTCCTCGCGGACGTGATCATGAGCGACAGTGGGTACATCAACAACCATGCGGGGAATCCGCGGGATCGAAACACCCACAAGGAAAACAACGTGGCGTATGCGGACACCCGTGTGCAGACCCACTATCACAAGTTCCCCACGCCCGTGGATGTTCACTACAACCACTGGGATGACCACTATTTCTGGCAGATTCCAAACACCTACTGGCTCTACTAGCAAAGCGTTGAGGATTTAGTTGTGAGTTGGGCGAAAATGGCGTCAGCGGAGGTATTGGGTTCAAGTTGCACCAACGAATCAACCGGATGAGTCATCTGAGGATCTGGTGCGAACGGCGCACCACCTGAGATTCGCCATCGGCAAGTCGCGCGCATCGTTGGGGCCCTTGAACCAGGGACGCGAAACCCTGCAGGCAGGTATTCGGGCCGATGACGCATGACCCAGGCGCGCAGCGTTGGTAGAAAGCGTCTCACGACGCCCTGGCGGAAGATTCACAATGGCTCAAGAGGGCGCACAGAACGTGGCTTCCCAAGGCAGTGGACCCGAGTTGATGGCCACAATCCGTGTTTATGGCAGCATCCTTTACACGACAACCGCCTGGGAGACGCAGCAAGGCAAAGAGCGTATCCCGCTCGAACCGGAACATGTCGACACGTGGATGAAGGACTGTGCGGCCGCTGGTGTTACGACGGTGCTGTGGCGTTCCAACACGGGTTGGACCACGTACCCGAGCAGGTACGTGCCCCTTGCCGGCACCTTTTCTTTGCCGGCAAACCACCCGTTTGGGATAAAGAGTGTCAAACAGGGTTGGTCGGCGCAAAACTGGGCATACCTCGGCGAGCAGTGCAGGCGGTTCAACACGTTGGCCGTGGCTGTCGAAGCAGCACACCGGCACGGGTTGAAGATCTATCTCGATTTCGCCACGTTCGACGCGATAGGCGTGTGGTGTAATTCCCGGCACTGGCCTGACGGCGGCGACCTGGCCTGGGATCCGG
>JASLZV010000314.1 GCA_030754715.1 Phycisphaerae bacterium | reverse complement strand
CAAGGCAAAGCGCCTTGACGAAATCATCCAAGCCATCTTCAAACTCCTGCCCAACCAGCGCTCCTCCGAATCCCTGAAGTGCCAGGAGTTGAATGTGTCGAAACTTCTGGAGGAGGTGTACCTGGACTGCTCCCCGTTTGTGGAAAGGCGCAACCAACGGTTGATCATAGAACTGGGCGACAATGTCCCCTCGATCCGAGCCGACCGGGCCAAACTGTGCGACGTGGTCGAGAACCTCGTGATGAACGCGATCAAGTTCACCCCGGATGGTGGGGTAATCAAGGTCCGCGCCGGGCGGCAACTGGATGGGCATATCTCGATCACGGTCCAGGACCAGGGCCACGGCATACCGGAAATGGAGCTGCCCCATATCTTTGATCCGTTCTACAGCATGGGCGATACAATGCTGCACTCCTCCGGGAATGTCGAGTACCAGAAGCGGGGTATGGGGCTGGGTCTGGCGATTGTGCGACACTTCGTTGAGATGCACGGTGGGACGGTACACGTGTTCACCTCATCGACCGGAAGCACGTTCACCGTGACCATTCCACCCCAGCCGCCCGCGAATCGCCAAGAGGGGGAAGCCCGGGCGGATTGATGCCGAAACTCATGCGGTGTGTTTCGCGAATAGCAGCACACATCGCTCGCGGGTCACTCGCCTTTGGCTTCCAGGAGCATATGAATAGTGCGAATGACTTCGTCGGGGTCGAAAGGCTTGGTGAAGAAGGCATCTGCGCCGGCCTCGAAGCTCCGTCGGCGGCAGTCGTCGCTGTCTAGGGCGGTTATCACGACGATCGGCAAGGGACGGGTGTTTCGGGTGCGCAGGCGGCGGCATGTTTCGAATCCATCGATTTCCGGCAGCATCAGGTCCAACAGCACAGCGTCGGCCGGATCGCGGTCATGGGCCTCCAGCGCCTCTCTGCCCGAGTAGGCGGCAACGGAGTCAAGCCCGTGAACGTCCAGCAACTCCCGCTGGAGTTCGTTCATTTCCGGGTCATCCTCAACTACCAAAACAACAGGCCTGTCGCTCATAGCCCTACACCGGTTCTTGAAACTCTACACAGCCCGCGGATTGTGCTTCTGTCTTCTTTCTAGTATAAGATGCTTTGTAAGGATTTGGCACATATTTTGTGTTACGGGAGCCTTTTGCCGCCATGAACTGCAAGCACCAGATCGGACTGCCTCGCGCGGAGGACATCCGTCGTGCGGTGGAACAGTACTTGGCGGAGGCCTACCCTCGCGGCGTACCGGCCGGGGTTGTGGAAAAATACATGCCGCCGCGGGGCTTCGACCCCGCCGGTTGGCTCATGGGCGAGGTGAGTGAGCGGACGCCGCCCGAGGTAAATCTGGATCAGGTGCGATCATTTGCGCTTCGGATCGGCAACGAGGACTACCTCCACATGAAACTCCGACTGACCCGTCCGCCCAGCCATGGCGTGTTCCTGCTCACCGTGGATTCGCATGACGCGTTTCTAGAAGCGCCGCCCGGTACGCCGGATCATGAGGCCCTGGAGAAATTGAAGCGGAAAAACGCCGCCGTGGCTGCGGCGGTGGCCAAAGCGTGGGACCAGGCCGGACTGCCCACGGAACGCAACTACCTGCGGCAAAACATTTACCAAGCCCGGCATCGCAAGAGCCAGCGTTCAAGCACCCAATAGGATTAACCTTCACAACAGCGCGAAACCATGAATCACCCCTATCTTCAACGTCGCTATCTGGTGAGTTTTGAAAGCCGCTGCCTGCCGCACATATTCACCGACGTGCTGATAATCGGCAGCGGCGCAGCCGGATTGCGAGCGGCCATTGAGGCGGCCCGGTACGGTCAGGTGATAGTGGTGACCAAAGCCGGCGTTAACGACACCAACACGTACCATGCCCAGGGCGGATTGGCAGCCGTCATGGACCCGGCGGATTCCGTGGATCGGCATATTGCCGACACCGTGGCCACAGCCGCCGGCCTTGGTGATCTGGAGACCATCGAGACAATCCTGCGAGCCGGGCCCCGTCACATCCTCGAGTTGCAGCAGTGGGGCGTTGCTTTCGACGCCGACGGAGGGAGGCTCCGCCTGGGTCGCGAAGGCGGACACAGCGCAAATCGCGTAGTCCACGCCAAAGGCGATGCGACCGGCCAGGCCGTCATGGAGGTGCTGGCCGGCCGAGCCCAAGAAACCGAGAACCTAAAGGTATTCGACCAGTGTTTCGTCCTGGATGTGGTTACTGACCCTCCGGAAGGCGGCCCCGGGACAATGTGTGTAGGGGCGTTGACGTACCACCATCGGTATGGCTTACAGATGATCGGATCGCGCCAGACTATTCTTGCCGGCGGTGGGGCGGGAATGCTGTGGCGAGAGACGACCAACCCGCAAAACGCCACCGCCGATGCAATTGCCATGGTGTTCCGTGCCGGTGGGGCGATTGCCGACGCCGAGATGATGCAGTTTCACCCCAGCACGCTGTATGTAGCAGGGGCTACGCGATCGCTTATAACTGAAGCCGTGCGCGGCGAGGGCGGATACTTGATCGATCGAAACGGTGTGAGGTTCATGCCGAACTATCATAAAATGAGCGACTTGGCCCCACGCGATGTGGTCAGCCGCGCCATCCTCGAGCAAATGACAAAAACCAACTCCACCCATGTGTTCCTGGACGCTA
>JASLZV010000313.1 GCA_030754715.1 Phycisphaerae bacterium | reverse complement strand
GATGAACGGCGCACGGGTCGGCATCGCCGCCCAGTCGATCGGCATCGCCGAGGCCGCCTATCGCGTCGCACGCGAGTATGCTCACACACGCAGGCAATTCGACACGGCCGTCGAAAACTTCCCCGCCGTCCGCGAACTGCTGGTGAACATGCACGTGGACTTGCAGGCCGCCAGGACCCTGACCTATTACACCGGTTTCTGCGTGGACCTGGAAAACGGCGCACTGAGAGAACTCGAATCCGACCAGGCCGCACGGGACAAGGACCTCAAAAAGTCCCTCAAGCAGGACTCCCGCGCCTATGGGCGGTTCACCAAGCTCCTGACGCCCATAAGCAAGTACTACGCTTCGGAAATGTCGATACGGGTGTCCAACGACGCGGTGGCTGTCCTGGGCGGAAGCGGATACATGAAGGACTACGCCGCCCAGCGCCACCTTCGCGACAGCCGCATCACCACCATCTACGAAGGCACCAGCCAGTTGCAGGTAATCGCAGCCGTCGCCGGAGTGGTCAGAGGGACGGCTAGGGCGATTGCCGATAAGTTGCTGGCCGGCCCCTCCAAGCCCGCCGAGGCGGAGGCCGCATGGCCCAAAGACCTCCACCCGCTGATCGAGCAGGTCCGCGGGGGCTTGGTGTTGCTGGATGATGCCGTGGCGTTTATCAAGGCCCAACCCGGCAGCACCCACCGCGACCTCTACGCCCGCAAACTGGTGGACATGGCTACGTACCTTATCATAGCGGCCCTGCTGTGCGACCAGGCCGCAGCCAGCCGAACCAGAGAGCCACTCGCGCGGCGATGGATCACCTGGCGGATGCCCGAGGTGCGGATGCTCAAGGAGACCATCTACTGCGGAGACACGCAGATCGTGGACGACTTCGAGACCCTCGCCGGGCCGGTACCGGTGGTCGAATAGTCGAGCAATAGACCTCCGGCGTTGGATGCCAGAGGGCTGCCGGGGGCCGGTAAGGCAGGCCGCCATGGTTCAAGCCGGACCGCCGATCAATCCCGCCGAGGAGGCCACCATGCGATGCACCGACAAGTTCCTCGACGACCCCTATAGGGACGTGCAGGGCGTCTGCGCGAAACCATGGCCGAGATGTTCGCCCCCAAGACAACCCGCGCCGCCGACGAAGCGGCCGATATCTTCTGGGCCGCCGAAAACGCCTACTTCTCCGCGGCGAATTTCCTCCAGCAGGGAGAACTGTGGCTCGAGCCCCTGCTGGGAAGGACCGCCGGCCCGCCCGATCCGCCCGCGGTTTTATCTGAAAAAGGCCAAACTCTATTCATTCACGCCGCGAATCCGTCACAAACATTACGTTCAGTCGTACGATTGAAAGGCCCCCCTCATGAACAACAGCCTCCTTAGCGCATCAGTCGCGGCGGTTCTGGTTTTCTTAACGAGTTCGGTGGTTTCAGGAAAATCTTTGAAGGCCCCTCCGGGCCTTTTCAAGGACCTCAACGACGAGATCGTCGGCGATGCGATCATTATTAACGGCAAGCAACTGTTCATCGATGACTACATCATCGAAGAACTCAAAGGGACTGAAAAGATCCTCAACCAGCCGGTAAAGCACCCCCGCAATCCGCTCATCGTTTCGGACAAACCGTGGGACAAGAACGGTTTCAACCGTGGGGCGGTGCTTTACGACGACGAAGAACACATTTACAAAATGTGGTATATCGGCTATTCGCCGGATCGAAGGGGACAGATCCTGTGTTATGCAATCTCCCGCGACGGGATCAAGTGGCAAAAGCCAATCATAAATGCAAAGGACGGGAACAATACTGTGGACGTACCGGTGGCCTCGAATCCGCACTGCGTGTTTAAGGACCCGGTCGAGACCGACCCCCGACGGCGATACAAGATGCTGTACGGGGACAGATCCGACGGAACCGCAAAAACGCTGTCGACAAACGCCGCCTATTCACCCGACGGAATCCACTGGACCGCCGAACCGGCCAATCCTCTGATCCCACTCAGTGATACCCTTAGTTGTCCCTACTGGGACCATCGGCGCAGGCGATACGTTGCATATCTTCGGTACGGGCCGCCCAACACCCGTCTGATCAGCAGGATCGAGAGCGAAGATTTCATTCACTGGTCCCCCAAGGTAACGGTCATCAGGCGGACCAAGATGGATGACCCCTTAGCCACGAAGCACTACGGTATGCGGATCATGCCGTATGAAGGCATTTACGTGGGGCTTCTGACTGCATATCACGGTGAAACGCTCAAACCGATTCCGAAGGACAGGCCGTGGACGGACAGGAAAAACCTGCACCTGACGTTCAGCCGCAATGGCCTGACGTGGCTCCGAGTGGGCAAGCATGGGGCCATCCCTCATCGGGAATTGAGCGGGGACAGGGATTGGAAACGGGAGGCAATCGAAGCGGTGTTTCTTCCTTATGGCCGATGTGACAAGGACTGGGACTGGGGCACTATGCATGCGTTCCAGCCGCCGCTTGTGGTCGGAGACGAAATCCGGATCTACTACGTGGGCCAAAACGGACGAAACTGGTGGACGCATTCGGGCGATCCCCCCAAACGTGACCCCAGTGCCCGTAAGCCCAAGAAGAGCATCGGCCTGGCAACACTGCGGTTGGATGGCTTTGTCTCGATCAATGCCGAAGAGGAAGGAACACTGACCACCAAG
>JASLZV010000312.1 GCA_030754715.1 Phycisphaerae bacterium | reverse complement strand
CCTTCTGCGGCGCGCCTCTCTCGGCATGCAGGCTGCATTCCTGACCGACATGACCATCAGACACCCCGACAATGATAATGCCGTGCTGCTCTGGCATTTCGGCGCAGCCGCATCGATGCGCCTTCCCGACGAACAACTGCGAATCGCCCCTCACTGGATTCTTCCAAGCCCGCTGTCCGGTATGACCCATTTCAAACTGAAAGACGGGCCGATCACCATCACTCGATTCGACGGCGATCGCGGCGAATATCAGTTGGCTGTGGGGGAAGGGAAAACCACCGACGGCCCGGCGACGCTGAACAACTATACCTGGATGGAAGTGGACAACTGGCCGCGGTGGGAACGGATACTCGCCGAAGGCCCGTTCATCCATCATGCAGCCATGATATACGGGCACTATGCCGATGCCCTGCTGGAAGCGGCCAAGTATGTGCCCGGCCTCAATGCTGTCCTGTTGGGTCGCGGCGGCAGGTGAAAAACAAACAGTCGCCACGAGCCGCCCCAAGACCCGCGATGGTAAGCGTCATTCCGCTCAGGAGCGCCGCGACCGCCATGTCCTGTCGAGCGTCCAAGTCGCTTCCATCACGATAAGCCCGCAGAAGGGATTTCTCGGCCGCGGCCAGGGCAATACCCTTGATCGCCAGGGTATCGGTGATGGTCCCGGCGCCGAGGGACGTGTACGATTCAATCAGTTGGCAGAGGGCGTCCATGCCGGCGCGGGCGGTAATCTCCGGCCGCACAGTCACGCCCAATTCGGGATCCACCAACACCACGCGGGCCAGCAGATGCTCGCCGTGGATGCTGCCTTTGAAATGTCTTTCCGCACAGCCGATGACGGCATTTCGGGTGACTTCGGCCCCCGTCCCAGCGGTGGTTGGCACGGCGATCCAGGCCGCAGCCGGGCAAGTGATCTTCCGGCCCTTGCCAACGATCTCCATGTAATCGAGAGCCCCGCCGCCGTTGGTGAGCAAGGCGGCCACCGCCTTGGCCACGTCCATCGCGCTGCCTCCGCCCAGGCCAATCACCACGTCGCAGTTGTCCCTCCGAGCAGTCTGAGTGGCGTTATCGACGTCGGCAACTTTCGGCTCGCCCCGCTGCCTCAAAAAAACTTGTCGTACACCTCCCGCCGAAAGCAATTCCACCAGGCGGTCCACGATGCCGGCGTCGCCCACGTCGCCCGCGTTGCTGATGATCATCGCCGACCGGCCAAACTGCCCCGCCAACTCTCCGATCCGCGCAAAGGAACCCCGTCCAAAAATGATCCGCCCGACGCCGTAGAACTCGAACTTGTCCACGCCTGGAGCCTTATCAATACGCTCACCCTTCGCCATCGCCGAAAAAGATGCTCGTATGCTTCACGCCCTCTCTGGGTTGCGCCATCCAGTCGGCTACCGTCTGCTTCCACCGGAGATAATGCCGAGTCTCCTGGTGTCGGGTGAAATCGTTCCTTCTGCGGTAGGCTTCGTAGAGCAGGAATCGCGAAGGGTCCTGCTCGGACCGGAGAACGTCGAAGCGAATGTTGCCCTGCTCCCGGCGCGTATTGCGCGCGTTGTCGAAGGTGGCTTCAATGAACTGCTGCACAAACGGCGTCTTGACGTAAACCGTCACGCCGACAACATACATGGCGTTCTCCTTCGCGACCCGCGGCAACAGGCGGAACCGGTGAGATCTTCATACCGCCGAGTCGCCCAACCCAAGAACGCGCTCGGCGTTCGACCAGAAATAGGCTTCCACATCCTTGTCGGTCAACTTCAACACGCGGAACGCGCCCTTGACGGCCCGCAGGTTTTCCAGACCGATAAGCACCGGATGTCCATCGTAATTGATCATCGGCGAGGTGTTCCAGACATCTAGGTCCGCGTGGTTGTCCACCCAGACGAAACTGTCCCCAACGGGCATATTCGTACCACGCAGGTGCGAACAGAAAAAATCCGACGCGTAAAAAACGTGATCTATGCCCAAATACTCAACACAGGCCCAGATAGCCAGCGGGTCGCATACCACCGACGTGTCAACGTAAAGGTTCCCCGGGTTTTCGAGACGCTCCAGTCCCTCAATGAGGTGGTACGGATTGAATCCCCGGGCGGCGTGATCCAGTATGAGCGTCATGTTCGGGTATTTCCTGCAGTAGGTGTCAATCCAGTGCAGGTTTGACGCATCGGCAAGGCTTCGCGCCCGCTGCATGTGCAGCGTAATCGACCAACCTTCCTCGTGCGCCAGCCGCGGAATCCACTCCGGCATGTATTCGGGAATCTCCGCATTGTGGATGTCCGGCCGATCGACAAAGCAATTGAACGGCTTGAAGCCCCGCAGTCCAAGGCGTTTCATCTCCTGTCGCACCTGGTCAGGGTCATCGGTGGGCCGCACGTAAAACTGCCCGCGCGCAAGGGGGTCCTTCTTGACCTGCTGAGCGATCCAGGCGTTGAGCGACCCGGTCGAATCGGGGGTCATCCCGGGGAACTGGAAGTGCAGGCCGTGGACTTCTCGCCGCGGCAAGATCCATTCCATGTACTCCCTGTAGATCTCAAGGGTGACTTCAGCCGGACCGATCCGCACAAAATCAGGAAAATTGTCTCCGTAGTCGCTCTGACACCACAGGTGGGCGTGCATGTCGAAAACCCTGTCGGGTACGAAGTCCTCCAGTTCACGAGCAAAAAACTCC
>JASLZV010000311.1 GCA_030754715.1 Phycisphaerae bacterium | reverse complement strand
CGTTGAGCGGCGATGCTTGCGACAATAACTATCGTTCTCATTCTTCGTCTTGATTCTTGAGCGGGGACTGGCCTTTGAGGGCGAGTTATGTTGGAAGAGCCCACAGCACGTGAAATCGCGATTCGCCATCCAGTACCTGAGTTCCCCATGGAAAACCTTCAGTGCAGCAAATGCGGATACGACTTAGCGGGATTGCTGGCGCGATCGCATTGTTCCAAGTGTGCTCATGCGTAGGCACGCACGCGCACCAAGACACAGCACACTTTGCTGATAGGCCGGAACGTTTCGAATGTCTGTTGTGTCGAATGAAGACGATTGCACTGATGGTGGGCATGACTCCGGCCACGGTCTGTACGGGCGTATGTACATTCGTGTCGAGGTTCTTTGACCCAAAAAAACGGATCATAGGGGCACTGTTTACTCTTGTCCCGGCCCTCGCGGCCGTGGCGAGTAGCCTTTATGAGAAGGATCATTGATCACGGGCTGGCCCACCTTCGGTTCCGTTCCTGCACGAAGCCTTGCGATGTTCGCACGGTGGCGGACCACGATCAGCAGGGCGAGGAAGGTGTGGACAACCAGCAAGGGCGTTCGTCCCGGCAGGCCGTCGTCGCGAACCGCGGTGAGGACCAGAAGGCATATTGGCAGGGAAACGGCCCCCGAGATACTAGCGAGGCTGGAGTATCTCGATGTGGCGATAACCGTGATCCAGATCGCGGTCGCGATCAGTGCCGGGACCGTGAGAATAGGCCAGAATCCAAGTAGCACTCCTAGGCTGGTGGCGACGCCCTTGCCGCCGCGGAACCGCAGCCAGAAGGGGAACATGTGCCCAAGGACAGTAGCCATTGCCAAGGCCAGCCATTGCCAAGTTTGGGTAGCAGGCAAGTTCCATCGGCCGGCGAACCCCAGTGCCACGCCGCCGCCCAGCACGGGCACCACGCCCTTGAGGGCATCGAGCAGGAAGCAGAGGACGCCCCATCGCTTGCCCAGAGTCCGGCCGAGGTTTGTCGCCCCGACGTTGCCACTGCCCACCTTTCGCACATCCACGCCGCGCAGTTTTCCCAGCACCATCGCGAACGGCACCGACCCGCAGAGGTAGGCGATGAACAGCCAAGTCAGCCAAGGTTCCATGGGTATCATGGTATCGGGTGAAACACTGCGGCACGATGCCGGGGTGACATGACTTTCTGGACCTGCCATCTTGGCGGGTCATTCCACGCGGGTTGTTGCCATGGGCTAGCGGGTCATCCCGACGGTATTGTGGGACATCCAGTTTGCAATCCGCAATACTCCGATTATCATGCTGGCGATGCCAGTGTGGAACAACATTTTTGATCCGGTCGCGGGGGTGCTGGCAACCAGTTTGGCCCCTCCCCGACCTCTTGCTTGGATCACGGTCGTGATCGCCATCGTCATGATTCTGGCGATCACTGTGGTCAGTTGCTGGAATCCCAGACGTGGGCACCGCGATTGATGGTGGTGTAGGTGGTGTACTTGCCTAAAGGAGGTCACCCATGAACAGGCAGGCACTGCGTGCCTTGGTGGTAATCAATCTCGTACTGCTGGTGATGCTGTTGCTGGTGATGGTCGTGCCCCAGTCGGCATCAGCGCAGTTAAGGGGACGCGATATCTACACCATGGTGGCGGGCCAGACGCAGGAAAGGACCTCTCAGGATCTGATCTACGTGGCAAACCTGACGTCCGGCGATGTCGTGAGTTTGATCTATGAGTCGGAGAACGACAAACTGGTTATAATCGGCCGCCTGAACTTTTCCCGGGAACTTGAGGCCAGTGTGCGCCGCAGGCCCTAAACCGATTGCTTGCTACGGCCTGTTTCTCGGCCGCGGGAATCGGCATTCACCTCGGGCACAAGGGTGCCAATGGAGAACCTCCCCCAATGAACCGTACCCGATTGGCGTGCTACAGTCTGCTGGCCTCGGCATTAGTGTTGACCGGTATCCTCTTGGTCCGACTCGATACCCACCTGACCACTGCGGCATTCGCCGATCAGTCCGTCACGAGCGGTGATTTTACGGTCATGACAGCGCGGAC
Source organism: Phycisphaerae bacterium (assembly GCA_030754715.1). Classification (GTDB taxonomy): domain Bacteria; phylum Planctomycetota; class Phycisphaerae; order SM23-33; family SM23-33; genus JASLZV01. The sequence continues at coordinate 650 of JASLZV010000311.1, read as the reverse complement.
GAAGAGTGACGATGAGGCGCTGTTCGTACTCGACAACGTCCATGCCCGCCTTCTGATCATCAAGACTGACGTCAATCGCAAGAGACTTCGGGTCGTCGAGGCGGTGGACCTGCAGCGGCAGTTGAGCAGTGGTGGTGGCAGAGCGGTACGCTGATGGCTGATGGCGGTCCGTCTGGCCGTCACTGCAAGATGAATATGAACCATTCCTACAATGTTGTCACGGATGACATTGCCCCGTTGGCGCAGCAGGTGCTGACGGGTTGCCCGCTCACCCGTGACCAGGCTCTCCGCTTGACGGCTGTGGAGGGCGATGGGCTCTATGATCTACTCTACTGGGCGAACAAGATCCGGATCCGGTTCGTCGGTCGAAGCGTGAAGTTCTGCTCGATCTTGGCGGCGAAGGTGGGGGGATGCAGCGAGGATTGCGGATACTGTTCACAGTCTTCACATTTCAAGACGGATATCGTAGTCCACACCGTTTCGGTTGACGAAATGATCGCCGCTGCGGACGAGGCACAGTCCAACGGCGCTTCCAGTTTCGGGATCGTCAACTCCGGTCGCGGTCCCGCCAACCGCGAATTGGATTGGCTCGAACCCTTCTTTCGCAAGACGGCCGATGAAGGGCGGATCCGGCCCTGTGCCACACTCGG
>JASLZV010000310.1 GCA_030754715.1 Phycisphaerae bacterium | reverse complement strand
TTTCGCCTTTATCTATCGCCAGGAGGATTTTGAGACCGTCGTGCAGCTACTGGGCCAGGGCCGCATCGATGCCGTGCCCATGATCAGCGACCACGTCGATCTGACCGCCTTTTCGCAGGCCTTCGAGGCGCTGAAACAGCCGAACAGGCAGATCAAGGTAATGTTGGAGCCGAACTGAGCCGGCGGTGTTTGGCCAGAGCGGAAATCAAAGACTTAAGGTGGTAGCGGGGGAGGGACTCGAACCCCCGACACGCGGATTATGATACTGCTTGTCGCTTGTAATTTGTGTTCACTCGAAATAACCTATCTAAATGTCACCGGGGTTTACAGGTAATCCAACATAATGACACTTCACTCCAAATCCCGTCAATGTGGTGACTAAATGGTGACTATTTCTCACAAAGGCAAATGATGGTGGATAAACAGCGCATCACCAAACGGAGTGTTGATTCCCTGAAAGAGGGAAATAGGATTTGGGATACCGCGCTTCCAGGATTTTGTGTGCGGCGACAGCGCGAAGCAAAATCATACGCCGTTAAGTACCGGAATCGCCCGGACGGCAGGCAACGTCTCATGACCATCGGAAAGCACGGACAGCCGGACGCTGACGGAAAAACTTGGACACCGGAGCGCGCCCGTTCCCGTGCAGCAATAATCCTTGGGCAGGCGAAGGATGCCACAAAGCCAGATCCGATGGCAGAACTACAGGCCGCAAATCGGGCCCCTACCGTGTCGGAATTGTGCGATCGATTTTTGACGGAGTATGCAGAGGAACACAAAAAACCTTCCAGCGTCCGGATGGATCGCGCCAACATTGAGAACCACGTCAAACCCTTGTTGGGGCAAATGATGGTAAATGCGGTTTCGATGGCTGACGTTGACCGTTTTAAGCGGGATGTTCGGGCCGGCAAGACGGCGGCCAAAGGTAAGAAAGAGGGATTTCGTGGAGGTGCGGTCGTGAGTGGTGGCCCCGGCGTTGCAAATCGGTGTCTTGCCCTGCTCTCCAAGATGTTCAATACGGCAGAACGTTGGAGATGGAGATCCCCTGCTTCCAATCCGTGCCGAGGTGTCGAAAAATACCGAGAGAATAAGCGAGAGCGGTATCTTTCCGAGAAAGAACTGGCGCGTCTCGGTAAGGCCCTGGACGCCGCCGAGCGCGAAAAGACAGAAACTCCCTACTCCATTGCCGCATTGCGCTTGCTTCTTTTCACAGGCGCCCGCCTGGGCGAAATCCTTTCCCTTCAATGGAATTTCGTAGACTTTGAGCGAGGCGTCCTCTCCCTCCCCGACAGCAAGACAGGTGCCAAACCAATCTACCTATCTGCCCCTGCCCTACTGGTTCTCGACAACCTGCCTAGAATGAGGAAGAATCCTTTTGTGATTTGTGGTCATAGGAAGGGCGCACATTTGGTCAACATCCAAAAACCATGGGGGCGAATAAGATCCGCAGCCAAGTTGCCTGACCTACGCATTCACGATCTGCGACATTCCTTCGCCTCAATAGGCGCGACAGGCGGCCTATCACTGCAATTGATAGGAGGACTTCTCGGGCATAGCCAAGTCGCCACGACGGAGCGATACGCCCACCTCAGCGACAATCCGTTGAGAGCGGCGAACGCAGCCATTGGAGAGCGCATCGCTGCGGTCATGAAAGGCAGCAGCGGCGACGTGTTCAAAATGAGGGATGGAAAGGTGGAATGACTGACGGTCTAGCCGACCCAACTTTTGAGCCTGGCATTAATGTAGCGAAGGTAATTGAGGCGACGCGGGCGGATCCGACAACCGTTGACAAGTTGGCTTTAGAAAGTGAACTACAGGCAGCCTTTGTGAGGTTTGCAATTGGGAAGACACTTGATGGGGAACCCACAAGATCGAAACGGCTTGCCGATATTCAGTCTATTCACTCTCCGGCGAGACGCCTCGCCAACAGAGTTAAGGATGTCCTCGGCGGCATAGATGCTCCTGCGGACTATTCCCCTTCAGTGTTTAGCGATCTATTCGTCGCTGCCCAAGAATACGCCGCAAAGTACGGCCCGTATCCGGAGTATCCGAGTTATTCAAAGACCCATCATCCTGACGATGGCTCTGACCCATTCACTATTGTTGACTACGGTGGGGCAGACGCTGTGCGTGACGCCTTGGTAGCGGTCAATCGACTTGCCCAATGGGCAGAAGTTGCAAGAGTACGTCTTGAATCGAGCGCCGACGAAACGAGTGCAAGCATCAAGAGTTTCATGATTGGGAATGAACTTCCGAATATTTATGAGCGCTACTTTGGCCGAAAGTTTGGATTTAGCCGATCGCCAGATGGGGGCGATCCGTACGGCCCTGGAGTTCGGTTCATAGAAGAATGCCTAAGTCAATTTGGCGCCCAAACCCGTCCAGAGGCTATTCTGAAAGCCTATAAGCGCTACAACGAACAATGGGACAAATAGGCGCAAAAAAATTCGCCTGTGTCCCATTTTTTCAAAACTGCGGCGATGTCCTATTTGTTGATGATCACTGCCGGGGCGTAGTGGTCATTTAGTTTCCCCGGCGGTGCTTTGAAGCCACTGAGGAAGCACTATGGAAACCTATCTCGACACCGAACAAGCCGCGAACCACCTAAATTTGGCATCAGGCACTCTTGCCATGTCAACGGCGGAGTAAATCCAGTCCACCAGGGCGGAGTAAAATCAGTCCACCTTGGCTGACGCCGAGC
>JASLZV010000030.1:8099-10576 GCA_030754715.1 Phycisphaerae bacterium | reverse complement strand
CGTGATCGCAGCCGCCCAGACCGGCAAGGCCTGGGGGTTTGAGAGGTTGCTGGAATTGTACTCCAAACGGCTGTACGGATACTTTCTGCGGGCCACGGCAAGTCACCACGATGCCGAAGACCTGTTGAGCGACCTGACGCTGCGGCTGGTTCGGACGCTGAAACATTACGACCACCGCGGGCGGTTCGAGCCGTGGCTGTTTCGGGTAGCCGCGAACATGGTTCGCGACCGGATCCGCCGCCATAAGGCTCATCCACCGCTGATAAGCCTCTCGGGGCAAAGCACTAACAACCGGACGCCGGGCGAACAGGTGGCGGACGGCCAAGGGGAGGTCGATGCGGGGCTGATAGCCGAAGAGGCCCGGGGCGAATTGAACGAGGTGCTGGAGAGACTGAACGACACGACGCGGGAGATGATCCTTCTGCGGTACTTCGGAGAACTGACTTTCAAGGAATTGGCCGAACTGTTTGATTGTCCCATCGGCACAGTACTGGCTAGAGTGCACCGGGGCCTAAAGACACTGCGAGAAACCATAGGGACAAAATGACCGAATGTAACGAACAACAATTCAAACGGGTCGCCCGCGCACTGGACGGGCAGGCGGTTGATCTGACCCCTGCCGAACGCGAGTTGGCCGACGAGATTCTCCGGATGGACTCGGACCTGTCGGGCGCGCTGCAAACGCCCATCGGTCCCAAGGCTGCAGAGCGAGCGAGGCGGAGACTGGCCGCCGCACTGGCCGGTGGAAACATGTGGAAGCACGTGCGGGTAGCCTTCCTGTCGGGCGTGTCGGCCGCCGCCATGATCATCATAGCGATGGGCCTGGCCAACCTCATGGTCACCGGGTCGGTCCTGCCCGATGACGCGGTCTCCATGCAGATTTGGGAACGGTGGGTGATGCCCAAACAAAAGGCCGCCACGGAAATGCTGGCCAACGATCTGGCGGAACTTGACGCAGTCCAATCTACCCTTGTCGAGATGTGGGAGGAGGACCCGGACTACGAGGCCCGGGAGTTCTGGCGGCTGTGGGGGGAGGAGAGCACCGCGCCGTCCGAGAGCCGCCGCACTTCCGCCGGGAGGCTACGGGCGGTATGATAGCCCAGGCAGGCGCCGGGTCGACAGGGCCCCCGCCCAATCCACGTGGGATGGCCAGCGCTACCCGCCCCACGCCCGCGGTGGCGGCGATGTAGTTCGGCGCCAAGGACCATGAAACAGCCAAAAGCCTTCGCCAGCAAGATCATCGACGCCATTCGTGCCGACGGCGGGGTATTGCACCTGGCGGGCGGTGAAATCTGCCTGCCCAGGACGTTCGGCTTCTGCCGCGGTGTAACAAGCGCCCTGGTAATGCTGGAAGAAGCCTGCCAGAGACACACCGACAGCACCACGCGGTTGTTCCTCCTGGGACAGATCATCCACAACCCGTGGGTCAACGACCACTTTTCCCGCCGCGGCGTGCAAATCCTCCGTCCCGACCAAGTCCGGCATCCGGAGGCCTTCATCACCGCCTCGGACTGCGCGGTGATTCCGGCCTTCGGGGTACCGCTGGACATCGAGGCTCACCTGCAAAGCATCGGCTGCCAAATTGTAGACACCTCTTGTGGTGACGTTCGCCGTCTGTGGGGATGGGCCTGTCGCGCCGCATCCGGCGGACTCGGCATACTGATTTTCGGGCGATCCGAGCACGATGAGACGGTGGTGACCAAGTCGCGCCTGGCTGCAGCCGGAGGGAAGTACCTGGTTATCGGCAACCTGGCCGAGGGACGACAATTCGCAGAGATGGTCGCTTCCGATCAGCCGCCACAGGCATTTAGGGAGCGGTTCGGTCCGGCGACGACCAATGCCGAGTCGCCACAGCCGTTTGAGCGTCTGGCCCAAGTCAGCCAGACCACCATGCTCTACGACCACACGATGGCGCTGCGGGATATCCTGCGCAGCGGGTTCGCCCGGCGCTACGGCCAGGAGGAACTGAACCAGCGCCTCCTATTCGAGCCAACGGTCTGCCGCGCCACGCAAGACCGCCAGAACGCAGCGGTCGAACTGTGCAAGGCGGGCTGCGACCTGGTAGTGGTGGTCGGGGGTTTCGGATCGTCCAACACGCGCCACCTGTACGAACTGGCTCAAGCCCACGCACCTACGGTATTCATTGAAGACGCCGGCGCAATCCTGTCGCCCAGCCGCCTGCGGGCGTTGGACACGGACCAGGATCGGCCGGTAACAGTGAAAAACTGGCTACCGCGGCGGCGGCCCCTGCACATCGGCGTGCTGGCTGGGGCCTCAAGCCCCGAGATCGTCGTCGGGCAGGTGGTGGAAAAACTGGCGGAATTCCTGCGGTGAGACTATTTAAGCCCCGACAGGTTGCGGGCAAACGCCAGATATGCCCGGTCGAAGGCGGCTATGTCGCCGGTAATGTAGTGGCGAAACAGCGGCAGTGACACGGTGCGATTGTACGGTCGTCCCAGCCGTCTCAGTTGGGCCAG
>JASLZV010000030.1:4264-8089 GCA_030754715.1 Phycisphaerae bacterium | reverse complement strand
CGCCGAGACACCCGCCGCCCGATGCAGCCGCCCGGCCTGGGCGTCCTTTATCAGCCGCTCCATCCCCTGGCGGTAGGCCGGCACGCTCCGCAGAAACAATGACAGCGCCCACACCTGGCCGTAATATCCCAAGGACTTCTCCGAGCTCTTTCCGACAGCGTCGCCGGCATCCATGGGCAGCAACCTTTCGATCGGTATCCAATGGTTGTTAATGATAGCGGTGCGCAGGCAGGTGATGCGTGAGGGGTTGTGCTCAGGCGTGAACACCACGGTGTCCCGGCGGCGGATATGTGCTTCGGCCATGGCGCAGAGGCCCTCCTCCAGCCACATCGGCAGCGAGTCGGACATGCGGTGGGCAAAGAACTGGTGGAGCCCTTCGTGGGAGGCCACCGACAACGTAGAGCGGATGCCGATGTCCCACAGGACGCACACGCCCGCGTAGCAGTACCCTCCGGCGGTGATGTTCAAAGGACCATCGGCTCGTGGACCCAGGCGGGCGATGGTCAGCAACACCCACTGGCGGCGTGTAGCCATTACATACATGACCATTCGACGACCTCGGGGGCGGCCTGCCAGACCGGTCATCTCCAGGTAATGCTCATGGGCCGCTTCCATAAAGCCGGGCAGGTACTTCCGCAACGGTTGGCGGTCAACCGTCGTGTAGATGTGATAATGATCCGAAATGAACTGGACGCCCTTCGTCCGCGGGGTATCCCAGGGGCGGGGGGGGGCGTCGATAATAATCGGCCGGGCGACCGCGGCGCCCTCGCCGCCCGGTTTGGCGCAGCCGGCCAGGCAGGCCAGGGCCAAGACCAACAGAATGGAAACAGCATGGCGTATCATCGGGCTCATTGTAATCGAAACAGCCTGAACCGGCGTGGGGCAACTTGCCAGCCTCCCGGAAAAATCGGTGGCAACCGCCGCGCCGGGCGCGTTAGGATGCGCCGGTGTAGTGCGTTGGTTTAGGTCGCAGAGTCAATTATACCGATCAAGGCGTCACTTGCATCTGGAGATGATTCCATGAAACTTCGCGCTACGATCTTAGGCGTCTGTTGTCTCGCGCTGGTTGGGCCGGTGGCCGCCAAAGCCCCGCTGGCCGACCACCTGCCAGGGCAGTGTCTAATGTACGTGGGCTGGGCCGGCCGAAATCTGCCGCTCGACGGCTCGACGTTCGGCCAACTGCTCCGCGACCCGGCTATCGGCAACATCCTTAACGCCTTGTATAAGGCTGCCCACAAAGCTTCCCCACCGCCGGCCCGCGCCACACTGCAAAGCGCCTGGTCGCTAGCCCAGACCGTCTGGCAGCACTCCATCGCCGTTTCTCTGATGGACATCAGGCCCGCCCAACCCAAGGCAACCATCTCCTCCGCCGTGCTGATTGACCTGGGCAAGGACAAACCTGCTTTCGCCAAGCATCTGGATGCGATTCTGCTGAATACCGGCACGGCCCCCTCGGAGGCGACCATCGGTAAGGTTGCCTACAAGATGCTGCCTACCCCGGCCGGTACGCTCGCATTTGGCTACATAGGCAACGTTTTCTTCCTGACCATCGGCCCGGAATCGCCCGACAAACTCATCAACCTGCCGCCCGCCGGTAGCCTGAAGGCCGACAAAACTTTGCAGCCTGCCAGAAGGACCGTCGGCGGCCCCAACGAACAATTTGCCTTCTACGCGGACCTGACCGCGATCAAGTCCCGCCTGGAGAAACTGACCCCCTCATCGGCCGGGCAGAATCCCGAAGCCGCAGGCGGGGACAAACTCCAGCGTGCTCTGGAGACACTGGGTCTGGGCAAAGCCACCAAGCTGGCCGGAAGCATCCGCATCGTTGACAAGGGCCTATACACGAAGTTCAGGCTGCTGTCGCCCGCGCCGCATCGCGGCCTGCTGTTTACGGCGGTCGGTGGACAGATTACCGAGGCCGATTTGGTCGGCGTGCCCGACGACGTCCTGTGTCTATGGGTGATGAAACTGTCTCCGACGGCGTCTTATGCGGAAGTCCGCCGTATGCTCAAGATGTTCGACCCGTCCACCGAAGAGAAATTCCTTTCCGCGATCCGCTGGATGGACGAGAAACTGGGCGTCTCGGTGTCCGGGGACATTCTGGCCAACCTCGGCGACACTTGGACGCTGCTAAGCGCCCCATCCCTGGGCGGGTACGGTACGGGCAGCGTCCTGACGGTCGGTGTGAAGGACGTTGAGAAACTCCGCACGGCGGTGGCCAAGATCGAGGCGCTGGCCGGCGGGGCGGAATCTCAGCCGGCCCGACCAACCGGCCCGGCGCTTGGCATAGAAGTGCTCAAGTCCGGCAAACTCGAGGTGCACTACGCGCGGCCAAGGAACGGGCTGTTCGCGCCCGTGGCCCCCGCCTGGGCTGTCCACAACGACAAACTGTACCTGGCCCTGTGGCCGCAGGTGATCGTGGCGGCTGTCGGAAACGCCGGCCAGCGGCCACTTGTCAAGAACGCTGCATTTCGTAAGCTTCGCGCCCGGCTGACCGACAAAGCCTCAGCGTTGGTGTACGTTGATACGCCGCAAATCACCCGCCAGTTGTACAACCTCTACCTGTTCGGGTGGACAGGCGTCGCCAACGGCCTCCCAGGGGCCGGAGGATTGCCTATTGACCTCAAACCCCATTGGCTGCCGTCGCTGCCGAGGATTGAGAAATACCTGCAGCCGGAGATGTGGGCAGTCGGCGCCGACGCCAAGGGCATAACCATCGAGGGCTATGGTGCAGGGCTGACACCATGGGGAGCCCTGGGGCCGGTGGCGACGTCCGCGGCGATCCTTATGCCGGTTATCGCCCGCAGCAGAGGGCTTGCCAAAAGGGCCATCTCCATGGCCAAACTGAACGCAATTGCCAGGGCAATCTTGCTTTACGAAGCCGAGTATGAGGCGACCCCGCCGGACCTGGCAAAACTCGTCGAGGCGGGGTACCTTTCCGCTGACAGTCTGGTCAGTCCCACATCGGGGCGGACGATGCCCACCAACGCCAAGGGAATGCCAACCGGCCAGAGCGACTACGTCTATCTCGTGATGGGGCAAGACATGCCCGGAGACCTCATCAGTGCTTACGAGCGGCCGGACAACTATCGCAACAAAGGCACGTGCGTACTGCTGGTGAACTGCTCGGTCAAGTGGATGGACAAGCCGCAGTTCGAGAATCTCCTCAAACGCACACTCGAAGCCCAGAAAAAGGGCCCAAAGGCCGACGATTTCTAGGACAACTCATCTGCCGGCAGCAAGTGAAACCCCCCGTTCCCGGTCGGCGGGTTGGCGGTTTTGTGATTCTTCTGTCTCGCAAAGAGTCTTTTAGAGCAGTTAACGCTTCCCTGTAGCGTCCAGGCCGGCTGTGGCTTCAGCCGGCGGCGTCAGGCTGCATCGACGATGTTTTTGCCAAAAAGCATCGCCTGCTTCGTCTTACTTGCGGCCGATCACCACGGGCGCTTGGTCCAGTTGGGACCTTTGGACTTCTTGGGCCGGGAGTCGCGGAAGCCCTTGCCCGGTACGTTTACGGTGGTGACAGCCGCCGCCTCGGCTGCCTCCTTCTCCCGGATATGCTTGCGGATGACAACCTGCTCCAGCACGCTGGCCGTCGTCGAGGCCATGATGTAGAGCGTCAGCCCGCTGGGGGCCTGATAGAAGAACACCAGCATCATTCCCGGCATCATGTACTTCATCATGCTCTGCGACTTCTGTTGATCCGGCGAGGTGGCGCCGGCCATCTGCGGATTGATCTTAGTCTGCAGGAACATCGCCACCGTCAGCAGGAGCGGCAGGAGGTTGAGACTCGCGCCCAACAGGGGCAGCTCGCGACCGAACTCTATC
>JASLZV010000030.1:1914-4254 GCA_030754715.1 Phycisphaerae bacterium | reverse complement strand
CGCATCCGGACCGGTCAGGTCAGTAATCCACACTGGCAAGAAGGCCGCGTGGCGCAACTCCACGGCCGCATTCAGACCCGTGAATAGTGCGATCCAGATCGGCATCTGAAGCAGCATAGGCAGGCAGCCAAGAAGCGGCTTTGTGCCCTGCTCCTTGTACACCCGCATCATTTCCTTGTTCAGCGTCTCTTTGTCGTTGGCATACTTCTCCTTGAGTTTGGCGATCTGGGGCGCCATCTTCTGCATCTTCATCATGGAGATTTGGCTTCGCTTGGTCAGCGGATGCAGCACCAGGCGAACCAAGGTAACCAGGAGGATGATCGCCACGCCGTAGTTGCCCAGCGCCACCATCGACAGCACGTTCAACAGCCGCATCATGCCGAAGGTTAGTAGAGGAATCGTGAAAAAACAGGCGCCGAAGTGGATCGTGCCCAGGTAATCAAGATCCTTGTATTGCTTTTTGAAGAATTCGGCTTCCTGATCGTCGAACATCGCCCGCTTCTTCGGCCCGGCGAACAGGTCAAACGTGAGGGTCTTGACCGCCCCGGGCTTACCGGCGGCAGCCAGAGCCAGCGAGGGAATCTTCACACCTGTGAAGGGCGTGAGCGAACTTTCCGACTCCATCGCCGTGCCATAGTAGAACTCCGGCTGATAGTTGGCCGCCTGCAGCCGCTGGGCTATCTCCGGCTGCAGGTACAACACCGAGGCAAAGAACTTGTTGGTCTGCCCGATCCACAGGATGGGTTTGTTGTCGTTAATCTCTCGAATCGGGCTGTATCGCCCCAAGTCATCGGAACTGAGTTTGCCCTTCGCCCGCAATTTCGCCTCGGCTTGCTTGGGGGCAGCCAACTGCCCCCAAGCCAGAAATCGCAGGTCGCTCCGGCGGTCTTCGCGGGGTACGCCCGTCGGGCCGCGCTGGTCAATTCCCACCTTCAAGGGTCTGTTCGAAAGGTTTTTCACGCGCAAGGTCACCTGGACCGTGTAGTCATTTTTGCGGACCGTGTATGTCTTTGTCACCCTCAGATACGGATGCCTGGCTGCGTCCTTCTCATTTAATCCCCGATACACCTTCATTTCAAAACTGAGGCTCTGCGAACCGTATTCTATGGGCGCCTTGGTTTTGATCCGCCGCCACCCTTTGGCCACACTCCGAGTCGGCTTGCCATGGTCCTCCACTTCAATCTGGTACTCCCGGGTGGCCAGCGGCAGGTAGCGGGCTTCCTCATCCTCATAGACAACGGGGTTAAGCAAACAGTAGTGCCCGTCGTCCTTTTCAGGATGCTCCAGAATCTGCTTGTTATACGCCTTGGGGTCGGACTCGTAGCGTTTCTTATGGGCGACGGTGCTGAATTGGCGCGACAGTTTCAGCGTGCCAATGGCGGCGTATTCGCTCGTGAGTTCCAGACGGAACATGTAGCCGCTGTCAGGGTCGAGCGAGCCGAGGGTGTAATGCTGTGCCTGAACGGAGGTGCTGTACCATTTAACAGCCGGGCCGGCGGGCTTCATTACCGGAGGCGCCGAGGCAGTCGCCGGCGCAGCGGTGGTTGGGGCCGCAAACGAAATTACCGACACAGCCACTGCAAATACCCTCAGCGCCCGACATAGTCGGCGCACGTTCACCGATCTGGTCTTCACCTTCCCTCCTTCAGGCGCGAGCCTAGGTAGTCGTCCAATTCGTTAATTGCATAGATCTTTTCAACGGTCCTGTCGACATCGTAGGGGACGCGGACGAACCGTACGGTACCGGGCTCGACCAGCGCGTAGCAGGCGCGGTTGTCACGGTCACGCGGCTGGCCTACCGAGCCGACATTTATGATGGCCTTCCGGTCGGGGTTGACCTCAAAGATCCATTCAAGTTCCTGGGGGCTGTAGAAATCCGGGGTGTCCAGGAACACCCCCGGCAAGTGGGTGTGCCCAACAAAGCAGAGATGATCGATACGGTCAAACAGACCCCGCAACTTATTGGGGTTGTTATAAACGTCGTCGGGAAAAATATATTCGTTAACCGGCCGGCGAGGGCTAGCGTGCACCAGCGTGATGCCAGCCACATCCAGGTCCGGCGCCTCCAGATTATGCTTTACCGGCAAGTCGCCCAGGAACTTCCACCGCCGCGACTGCTTGTCGTTGTCCGTTTCATTCTCCAGTTGACCGCGCGCCCAGTAGCATGCCGTCTCTGCGCCCACGTTGAAGTTGCTGGGCTCATACAGCACCGCACAGTCATGGTTACCCATCAGCGTCTGCGAGCAGTGTTTCATGATCAGATCCATGCAGTTGCGCGGCTCCGGACCGTAACCCATTACGTCGCCCAGACAAACAATTCGCTCGACGTTGCGGTCGGCA
>JASLZV010000030.1:0-1904 GCA_030754715.1 Phycisphaerae bacterium | reverse complement strand
GCCAAGGACGGCCAGCAGGGCCTCACTGTTAGCATGGATGTCGCTTATGATGGCAATCATGGCGCACAGATTCCCTCGCGGCTGGTTCGCTCCGGCCGAAACACTCGCAAGAGCGTACATGCTATAGAGCCTTGCCCGCTGGGTCAAATCCCTTTGCCCGCGTCGGTTGTCGCGCCGGGACGGCGCAGTGCCCCCCAGACGTCTGGGGGTTACTTTCCGTCCATCGCCTCAGCCACGGCCTTGAGTACCACCAGCCGCGTCTTCATCAGTTCTTCGGGGCTGCCCCCGTGGGCTCCCTCGCCATAGGTGGTGGTTCCCCCGCCGGCGCCGCTGGCAGCCACTTTTCCCAGGAGGCGGGCGGGAGTCTCCCTGGCCAGGCGCACGAGGCGGGCATCGCCGGTCTTTTTGGCGGCTGCGCGGAGATGACGCCACAGTTCGACGTCCTCGATGCCCTCGCGCCAGGCCTCCCGCCGCTTGCCGGGTATTGGCCCGTCGGTACTGGCGTAGACCATCCCATAGCTGGGGTGCGACCCGGCATAGTCGCTGAACTGCCCGCCACCGTCACCCCAGACCCACATTCCCGCACCATCCAGGCCAAGTTCGACCGCAGCCATGTGATGCAGGCGATAATACGAATGAGGGTCGCTGCCTTTTGAACTGGCGCAAAGGTAGTGGACAGGCGGGTATTTTTCCGCAAGGGCATGCTTGAGGATATCCGGGTGTTCGCGGTAGTACTCCAGCGGACAGCAGTGAATGTCGATGGCATCGGGATACTTTTCCAGCAGGTCAAGTGGAATCTGATGGTCCTCCCAAATCAGGATGCTCGGATCCACCTCCTTAGCCATCTTCGACGCCGGAACGATATACTTGAGAAATCTTTCCTTGCCCGGCTCATCGGCCCAATAGAAGGCCCACCGGTCGGTTCCAAAGCCCTTGGCAGCCATGTGGTCGCGGATCTGACGGACCCATTCCTTGAATATCGCCTCATGGGCCGGCGTACCGATCTTCGGCATGTCGGTGGCGCCGCTGGTGTACTTCAGGTGCATGTATCCGAATTCGAACCCCGTCCACAAAAGCCACTGTTTGACATCCGGCCGGTAGGCGAGCATCTCGTCGAGTCTCGTGAAATCGACCACGATCTTGCCGTCGGCATCCCGGACCAGTTTCTTTGTTGTCTTGTCAACTTTCGGCCAGGGGATGTAGTGGTGGTACAGCACCTGGGCGTTGTCATAGGCCCGCTCCAACTCCGCGGCGGCCTGCTTCTCGTACCCCTTGGCCGGAGCCCACGTGAAGTATGCCCACGCCTGAGCAAGATAGGTCGGGTTGGCAGGCATCTGGACGGGATACACCTTTGCGGTCAGGGGAATCGTAAACCGAACGCCGGCGCCTGTTACAGTGACTGTTCCGGCATAGTCTTGGCGGGCAACCCCGCGCGAATTGAGAACCAGCCACACTTGGCGGGTCATACCCGCCGGGATGACGAGCGTGTCGTCCTTAATCAAGGGCAGCGCGTCGTCGTAGAACAGGAACCCGCTGCCCAGCACGTGGGTTGTGATCCGCCGCTCGATCTTCGCGCCAGGCCAGGCGGGGCGTCCGCCAGGGGCCTTCAAGTCGCTTACCTGAACCTTGAGAGTTACCGATTCGGAGGTGTTGTTCGAAAGGTTGAACGCAACCGGTTCTAACTCACCGATCATCATGTCCGCATGGAGTTTCGGCTCCACAGCCTTTGCCGGGCGGGCGAACGGGCTGGTCGTGTGCGACCACATCGAACCTGTGGGCCGCCAGAGGGTTACCGCGCCGCCACCGCGGCTGCGAGAATACTTCCCCATCGCCACACAGACCCGCCGATCGACATTGCTGTAGGGCAGCCCCTTGGAGTAATCCACGTTTTCGCCGCCGGGATT
>JASLZV010000309.1 GCA_030754715.1 Phycisphaerae bacterium | reverse complement strand
CTGCTTCAGTTCCGGCTGCTCCCGAGGCCGACCCACTGTCAGCAGTAGGCTTTGGGCGATTGGAAGGCCACCCGGACGATGTGCCTCCGCCAACGGGCGCCAAGCGCCTGGCAGGCGTGTTACGGGGTGACGGCAAAAACCTTCAGGAGGAGGCGTCTTATCGCTTCCCCGGTTTACCTCAAAGAATAGTGGAGCACTACAAGCAGGTGCTATCCGGGGTAGGATATGCGCTGAGCAAGGATTCGCATGCCGTTGAAGATGCGCCCGGCGGGCGCGGCGGAGACCGAACACTGGTCTTCTTCAGTGGGCAAAAGCGGGCAATCCTTTACTTGAGAAAAGATGCGAAAGAAGCCAATATAGTGATAGTCTTTACGGTCGTCCGTCCGGAAAAGTAAGTTGTCCCGGCGAAGAAAATAAGGATACCTGCCATGGCAGAAGACAATGTCCGTGTCGACAACGGCAATGGTCCAGTGGTCCGGAATTGGCGGCTGTTGCTGGTGGCCTGCGTTCTGGGTCTGGTCGTAGTGTTGGTTTACAACGTCCACATCAGCAGGCTGAAAAGCGCCGGAAAGGGAGAGCAAATCACCGTGTATAAGTACACGCGGGACATGGAACCGGATGAGAAGATCACCCGCAAGGGCCTGGAGGCCGCGAATATCCCCAAGGACTACGCCAAGGGTCTGGGCCGGCTGATTCGCAAAGGTCAGCGGGACTACGCCGCCAACAGCGAAGTAAACCGCCATGTCGGCAAGGGCGACTGGGTGCTGTGGGGACATATCACCTCCACGGACATCGACAAGCCTTCCGGTCAACTGGGCAGCGGGATGGTTGCGGTGACTATAGGCATTGATCCACACACCTCGCTTGGCAGGATCCTTCGCGTGGGCGACCGCGTGAACGTTCTCGGCATGCTCTCGGTAAAGGGGCAAAAGGTCCAGGCTTATCGGATCATCAAGGCACTTAAGGTGCTGGCCATTGGCGGCCAGGGGCCACCTGACAGTCCGGCACATAGTCGTCGTGGTGCATCCGAACGCGGCGTGCGAACATATCGCTCCATCACTGTGGAGATGAAGCCGGAGGTGTCGTTGCAGTGGGCCAACGTCCGCAGTTATGTTCGTGGCATAGTTTCCGTGGAATTGTGCTCCAAGCGTGATCGACTACCGGACGACGCAGGAATGATCGACCCTGCATTGGGCGGGCTGACGGAATCGGCTGCGCCCGCAAGCCTTAGATGACGCGAATCGCGGTTACAGGGAAGCGGTATGGAAATCTGGGTCCAAAACAAATTGGCCGATCAACGTGAGGTGCTGAAGGTTAGCGATGAGAGCGTCTCGATAGGACGGGAGGAAGGCAACGACGTGTGCCTTCGCAGCCCGTTCGTGTCGCGCCGGCACGCCCGCATCTTCTTTGAGGGGGGCAGTTTCTTTATCGAGTCGCTGGGCCTTAACGGTGTGGTGGTGGCCAATAAGGACGTGCCCAAAGGCCGGCGCCGCAAGATCGAGTATGGCGACGAAATCCGCATCGGTGAGTTTTCCCTCTATATGATGGAGCCGTCGATACGCCGTGTGAGCAGAAAAAAGGCTGTCCGATCGCCCAAAAAACGCATCATCGACCTCGAACAGAGGATGCACACCGAACTGCTGGATCGCCTGAACCTGCGAGTCACCTCCCAGGGGGGGGGCGCCGACCAGCAGCACGTGGCCTTGATCAAACGCCACCTGGTGGGCATCATCGAATCGCACCAGGGCGAGGTTGCCGAGGACATGGCCGACTACCTGGTGCGAGAGTTTCTTTGGCGCCTTGTGGTTACCGAACTAGCCCGCAGAAGCACCGGCAAGATGATGTACAGTTACGGCTTCGAGGATTCCGACGTCCTGGAGCCTAAGCATGAGGAGGTGATTTTCCGCATCATTGGCGACGTAATCAGCGATTTCTCGCTTCGTCTCCGCCCCCACTCGCTCAAGGAGGACATCACTACCATCGAGGCCGATTGGGACAACCAGGTCAAGCGTGTTTCGCCGCGGATTTCGCCCGGGTTGCGCCAGTACATAGTGCGGCGGATGCTTTCCAAGGAGATCGAGGACGTCGTACTGGGCTATGGTCCGCTCCAAGACCTGCTGGAGATGCCCAATATCAACGAGATCATGGTAGTCGGCAAAGATCGCATCTACATCGAGAAAGACGGGGCGATGCAGAATACCGGGCGAAGTTTCTTTTCCGACGAGATCGTTCAGAGCATCATTGAACGGATCATCACGCCGGTGGGGAGGCGGATTGATCGCTCCAACCCACTGGTCGACGCCCGCCTGTCTGATGGCTCGCGAGTCAACGCCGTAATCAACCCGCTGAGCCTTTCGGGCCCGGTCCTGACTATCCGCAAGTTCGCCCGCATCCCCTTCACCATCGACGATCTGATCGAGCGCGAAACACTCAACGAGTCGGCTGCTAACTTCCTCCGCGCCTGTGTGATGGGACGAAAGAATATAATCATTTCCGGCGGGACCGCCTCGGGCAAGACCACGACGCTGAACGTACTAAGCAACTTTATCCCCGCCGAAGAGCGAATCGTCACGATCGAGGATTCCGCCGAGCTGCAACTACCGCAGGATCACCTGGTGCGTATGGAGACCCGCCCAGCCAACATTGAAGGGCGTGGTGCCTACACCATCCGCGACCTAGTTAGGAACGCACTGCGCATGAGGC
>JASLZV010000308.1 GCA_030754715.1 Phycisphaerae bacterium | reverse complement strand
TAAGTACAACCGCGTGCCCTCTGGCGAACACTCCATATCGAGAAACCGACGAATTTTTGAATGGCAACAGCCTGAACCCGAACCAGGGCCGCCGGCCGAAGAAGAGGTCGAAGAAGAGGTAGAAGAAGAGGTAGAAGAGGAAGTCGTGGAGGAGACGACCGGACCTACTGAAGAAGATGTCGATGACATGGTGCCTGAAAATATCCCGGTGGCATCGGTTACCCCCAGTGGCTCCGCCGGCGGTGACGTCAGTGCTGCGGAAGGCGCACAAGCCGAGGGGTTCAAAAACGCATTGGCAAGAACAACTCTAGGCCCGACGGGACTACCCTCTGGGGTGAGTTATCTGGTTCCGGTGCGCGATCGGTGGACGGGCAAAATTCGATACGTCCCACAAGGCGCTGCCTCTTATTACAGCAACTGGTCTGGAGTGGGGTCTGGCATCCCCGGCGTTACGATGACGCCCGGCTATGGTTGGGGGCGCGGGAGAAGCACGTTGCCGGGAAGCCTCACGGGGCGCCGGTCAACATGGGGATCCACCATAACGGTATAACAGCATGGCATATCTTTGGGGAAGTAAGGAATTATTTGGTTTACCCGAGTCCGCAGAGGCTTCGGTAGCCCTTGGCATACCCAATATTCCTTCCAAGTCGAAATTGCGGGCAAGACGAGAGAGCCTCGCTGGTTTCGGCGGAGCCGCCGTCGTTGCGGCGGGCGGAACCGGGTTCGCCAGACGGGCCTTACTGTCTGGCCAGGGGCAACTGCCAAGTACATATTCAGCAGAACCAGAAACACAACCAGCAATTCCGGCAGTTGCGGCGCAGTCTGATATTGGCGCCAGCAACGGAGGTCCGGCTTCCGGGTTTGGTGCACGGCTTGCAAGACAATTCGCCCTGCGTGGCGGGACCACTCAAAGGTAGGAGAATAATATGGCGTGGGGTTCAGTGTTTGGAGGTTTAGGATCCTTATTGTTTGGCTCTGGCACAAAGGGTGCAGCGGCTGCCGGCATCGCAGGCGGCCTTTGGGACATGATTCGGAGCAGCAAAAGCAGCAAAGACGCCCAAAAGATGTGGGACCATTACATGGAGAACGCCGACAGGCAATTCGGGCTTTCAGAAGAGATGCTGGGTATATCCAAGATGGAACTCGAAGCGATGATCGAGGGGATGGAGAAGCAGTTTGAACTCCAAGAAAAGATGCTCGCCATGCAGGAAAAACAGGTCAACAATATGTTGGCCGAGGGCAAGATCGATCGTGCCGACGCCCATCGTATGCGCCAAAACCTGGTGTCTAAAAGCAAACAACTTGAGAAGAACATGCTACGGGCATGGAAGAACCTCGGGCCGGCGTTCAAAGCCTCGCCCGAACAGTTGTCTCGGGACTACGGAATGCTTCGTCGTCTTGGCCAGCGGGATACAGATCGTGCGCTCGACAGGATCGTCTCGAAGGGCCACGCTGCGAATATCTCAAGACGGCCAGGTATGAGAACTTTCGCAGACGATGCCAATGCTGCGCTTCTCGAACAGGCCCGGCGCGACTACGACCAGGTTGATGTGGCGGCGTGGGATAAGGCGCTCGGTCGATCCAGCAGTGCGATGCAACTGCTCAATGCCCACCGTGACCCATATCTCAACGAAGTTGAGCGTATCAGCATGTACCCAGTTCAAACAGCCAAAAACGAAATGGAAGTCAACATACCAAAGACGGGTTTCGAGAACGCCGCGAACCAGTTCAGCAACATGCGGTCGGGCATTCCCAACTATGGCCAACCCCACCAACTCGCTGCCACACAATACAGCAACATGGCCGGCCAGTATGGGAACATCGGATCGAACTATATGGCCCAGGGAACCCCGTATATGGACTACATGAACGCTTTGGGTACAGGCATGGGAACACTAATGGCACAGACCGCGCACGGGAATCCTTACACCTCATCGTTCGGCTCATCAGTGGGTAAGACGGGCGAAGACAGCAGTGGAGGACTTCTGAGCGGCTCGTCTTGGGTGCCGCCCTGGCTTATGACAAGGATGGGCTAATGGCCAGGCCAAACGTCAACATCAACTGGGGGCTCGCCAACCAGTTACAAGCCTATACCAAGGAACGCTCGCGCCTTCAGGAAGAACAATATAAGGTTCAGAAGGACCGCGATACAAAGCGCTCCAAGATGGGCCAAGCCTGGCGCGATTATGTTCAGTACAACACCGACATGGGGATCGAACTTACCCCAGAGATGATTGCTGGTTGGGCTGCGATGCAGTCTGGTGATGAGGCAGTCTTCAATCAGCAATACCCGCAAGAAGTTCGTGACGCAGTGATACAAGCCCAGAAAGAAAGGCTCCGACAGGCAGAACAAGATCGTTCTTTTTCCGTAATCAAAAAAAACGCCGAGCAACTGGAACAGATTCAGGGGTTACTCGGCGACAGTTTGATTGGCGCCAAAGACTACCGCCAGGTCTTCATTGATGTCTTTGGCGATGAAGGTCCGGCATTGTTTGAGAGTTATGGTGGGTTTGCACAGACATGGGAAAAACAGGCCAAGCAGAAACGGATTGAAGAGGTGTTACAACGGGAATGGGTAAAAAACGCCACCACCGAAGAAGCAGTGGACGGAAATCTGGAAAACGCACCCAACTGGCTGAAGGATGCTATTAAACAGCACATCAAAGCGCGAAAGGATAAGACGACCAAAGACGCAGGGAAATCGCTTC
>JASLZV010000307.1 GCA_030754715.1 Phycisphaerae bacterium | reverse complement strand
TTCGTGCTCCGTCTCTTGCAGAACCTGTAGAGCCGGAACCGCCAGCATGCCACTGCCACAAAACACAATCCGCATGGTTGTCCTCGTACCTCACAATTTCGCAGGACAGCCGTCCGGCGGCAAGAAAAATGCACCATCGGAAATGGCTACGTATTGTGCAGGGCATCTTCCCCGGCGTGATCCGACAAGAATCGACCGCACATTGGCAGACCCCGAAATGACAAAGGCCGAGACAGCCAAACCCAAGCGAATCCCGATTAAGTTGGAATAATTCGCCGGCGTCTGACGCAACGGGCTTGTCATTCTCAATGGGAGGCAAACCCGTATGCTGCGCGGACTTGGCAGAGTCTGTCGGGCGGCGTATCCTCTTGGCATGTTCGGATTGCTGAACATCCACAAGCCCGCCGGCCCCACAAGCCATGACATCGTCGCCGGCGTGCGAAGACTTCTGGGCCGCGGGGTCAGGGTCGGACACGCCGGTACGTTGGACCCATTCGCTGAGGGGGTGCTGGTGGTGTGCCTTGGGGCGGCAACGCGGCTGGCTGTCTACATCCAGCGACAGCCCAAGCGCTACGCAGCCAAGATCGTCCTGGGCGCCACCAGCACAACCGACGACCGCCAGGGCTTGATTACTCACGTCCCTTCCGCTCACCACCCCAACGAACAACAGGTCCACGATTGCCTGAGAAGTTTCGTGGGCCACATCAATCAGATGCCGCCCGCCTACTCAGCCGTCCACGTTCGAGGCCAGCGGGCCTACAAACTCGTTCGCAAAGGGGAGAAACTCGACCTGCCGCCCCGCCCGGTGTGCGTGCACGAAATCTCGCTACAGCGATACGAATACCCGCACCTGGACGTCCAGGTGCACTGCGGAACCGGAACGTACATTCGCGCCCTGGCCCGCGACATCGGGGCCTGCCTCAGCACAGGGGGATATTGCAGCGAACTCACGCGATCCGCCGTGGGAAATTTCCGCATCGAAGATAGTGTCTCCCCGGGAAATCCGGACCTGCAGCACCATCTGCTGCCGGCCGCCTTGGCAGTAGGGGCTTTGCCCAAGGTAACCATTACAGGCCGGGACATTAACCTGCTGGCCCACGGCCGGCCGATCAAGATCAGCCATCTGCCGCCATCATCCGAGCAAGAAGTCGCCATTCTCAACACGGCAGGTGAACTGCTGGCCATCGCAATTGTGCAAGATGACAGGCAAATGCTCCGACCAACTAAAGTATTCATCTCACGTCAGGTCTAGCAGATCGGTTTTATTCTTTGTGAACCACCCCAGTCGTTTTTCGTATGCCCTGTACAGCAGCCCGAGGATACGCATCTCGACCATTAGAAGGTATATGGAAATGGCGTTGCGAGCCAGGAAAGATATTGGCAGGAGAAATGCGCGGAGG
The DNA here is from genome assembly GCA_030754715.1 of Phycisphaerae bacterium. Lineage (GTDB taxonomy): Bacteria > Planctomycetota > Phycisphaerae > SM23-33 > SM23-33 > JASLZV01. The sequence goes on along the minus strand of JASLZV010000307.1, from coordinate 1,315 downwards.
ACAAGAATATATGCCGCAAACACCACCGCCAACAAAACACATGCAACCAGATACGCCGGTATGATTTTGACGATCGACGACACCACCAGAAACGGATTCAGGCCGGCTACACCGTCGAACAACGTAACAGCCACCAGGGCCATCGGAAAATACGAGAGCCCCACGGCCAACAGGATCCACCTGATGTTTGCGTTGTGTATCCAACCTTGCCAAATGGCGACCCGGCAAAGGACCGCCGGGAGAAACGACCCAAATGACGCAACAAGAATCATACACGCCGGCCGAACAATGTCATCCCGCCAGTTGTAAACCTCCGGCCAGTCAGGCGGTTCGTCCTGTCCACCGGTCGATCGTGCGAGAACCTCCAGCAAGTACGCCGGCAGAATCAATCCGAGGACCAACAGGATCAGCTGTATGATAATCCCAAAGTAACCAACTTGGCTAAGAGACCTTACAAGACCCAGGAGCCAGAAGAACAGCGCCCCGGCGATGATCAGGTACTTACCGCGACCGAGTCAAAGGATAAGCAAAGGCGCCTGGAACGCGGACAAAAAACAACTTGGGTTTCTCGGGCTCTTCTTGCCCTATCAACAGGTCAATTTTATCTTGAAGGTCGGCCATCGTTAACTTGCCTCTGGCGCGTCCGCCAGCCGCCGCGACCTCGAACCCGAAAGCCAAATACTCCGCCCAAAAACTTGTTCACCCCGCGTTGCACCCAAACAAAGTTACCGCTCAGCGATAATACAACCAACAACCCACACCACTACTACTTGGTATATTCGCCTTTGTGTTTTGGTTCGGTAAGTTTTTCCCACTTGGGGTCGAGTTTGCTCACGCCGTACCAACCCCGGGCCATAAACAGCGCGTCGGTAACGGCAATGGCCATCATCGCCTCGGCCACAGGATAAATCCGCGGCAGCAGCGTAATATCGCGGCGGGTGATAGCCTCCAGCTTCTTGGCTTCCATGGTCATCATGTCCACGGTGTCCTGTTCCTTGGAGATGGTGGGCGTGGGCTTGACACTCAAGCGGACCACAATGTCCTCGCCGATGCTCATACCTCCAAGGAACCCGCCGGCATGGTTTGTCCGCCAGCGCACCCTGCCGTCTTCGACGAACGGTTGATCGTTCCACTGGCTGCCAAGCATCTCGGAGGCCGCTTTGCCCAAACCGAACTCCAGGCTGGTCATCGCAGCGATGCTCATCAGGCCATGAGAAATGGTGGCTTTGAGTTTGTCGAAAACCGGCTCGCCAACGCCCGCCGGAACCCCGCGAACGACCAGTTCGATCATTCCGCCGGCCGTGTCGCCTGCGTC
>JASLZV010000306.1 GCA_030754715.1 Phycisphaerae bacterium | reverse complement strand
GGCGAACGAGGCGACAGACACCTTCGAGGCCAAACTGGCCCGGATCGCCGAAGTCGCACGGGGCAAGCCACGGCCACGCGTGTTGTTTGCAATCGGCACCGATCGGCCCAGCGTGGCTGCCAAGGGGAGTTTTGTGCATGACCTGATCATCCGGGCCGGCGGGGTCAATGCTGCTGAGGCGATTCCTGGTCGGCCGCGATGGCGCGACGCGACGATAGAATCGATCCACAAAGCCGCTCCGGACGTGATCATCTGCCAGGTGCCCCGGGCCGAGCGGGCCGCGGCGGCCAGGGAGTATTGGATGCGGTGGGCCGACCTTCCGGCGGTCAAGACCGGACGCGTTTATGTTGAGCACGATCCGCAGTGGACAATTGCATCGGGGCGCATGGCGGACGTGGGACTGAGGCTTGCCAACTTGGTGCACCGCTCGGCCGGACAGGATTGGCCGGGTCGGCCGGCGAAATATCATCCATGGACGCTTTGGTCGGCGCGCATGTGGAGGCTGTTGACGGTGGCAGTGGTCGGGGCGGCCCTTGCCGCGGCGGGGATGGCACTGCAGGGACTGCTGCGAAACCCGCTGGCAGAGCCCTACATCCTGGGCATTTCCAGCGGTGCGGGCGTGGGGGTGCTTTTCGGCATGGCCGCTGCCAGTTGGCTGGCGCTGGGCCAGTGGGCAACGATGCCCGTCCTGGCGTTCCTGGGTTCGCTGGCGACCTGCGCGGTGGTTTACGGCATCGCTCATCGCCGAGGCCGCCTTGACTCCTACACCATGATCCTCGCGGGCATCATCGTCAACGCTTCCAACGGGGCGATCATGCTGACAATTTACCTGTACATCGACCCGTTCCGCATCCCGGACTTTGCCCGCTGGAGCATGGGCCAGGTGCCGGAGATGGTGGGCTTGTGGACCCTGGGTGTTTGTGGGGCGCTGGTGCTGTTGGGATGGGGCCTGCTGCTGTTTCGCGGAGCCCACTTTAACGCCTTGGCGATGGGAGACGAGGTGGCGGCCTCGACGGGTGTGTCCGTGCATCGGCTGCGAATCGAAACATTTGTGACAGTGGCGTTGATGACGGCCGCCGCCGTCGCGCTGGTCGGACCGATCGGTTTCGTCGGTTTGATCGTCCCGCACATCTGCCGGATGATTGTCGGTCCAGACCATCGCCGCCTGGTGCTGGCCAGCGGTATCGGCGGGGCGGCGTTTCTGATGATAGCCGAGACGATGTGCCGCAACATCGGCCCGCTGATCGGCGTGGGCAAGGTGCCCGTGGGCATCCTGTGCGCCCTGTGCGGCGGGCCGTTTTTCATTGTCCTCCTGCGCAGTGGCCGAAGTGGAGGTGCGGCATGAACCGCCCGGGACACGTTCTAAGCGCGCGGGGGGTGACGTTCGCCTACCAGCCGACCCGGCCGGTGCTCAACGGGGTGGACCTGTCGGGGCGGGCGGGGCAGTTGGTCTGCCTCCTGGGGCCCAACGGTTCGGGCAAAACCACCCTGCTGCGGTGCCTGCTGGGGCAGCTGAAGCCCGACAGCGGGCAAATCGAAATCGACGGGCGGCCGCTGGCGTCCTATCGACCCCGGCGGCGGGCTCACATGCTGGCCTATGTGCCGCAGTTTCCCACCGCGGCATTTGCGTTCACCGTGCGGGAAATTGTGCTGACCGGGCGGCTGTCACACATCGGTTTGCTGGGTCTGACCAGTCGGACCGATCTGGCGGTGGCCCGAGAGGCCATGAAAATGACCCGCACGGGCGACTTCGAACGGCGCACGCTCAATGAACTGTCCGGAGGTGAGGCCCAGTGCGTAATGATCGCCCGGGCGATCGCTCAGCAGCCTTCACTGCTGCTGCTGGACGAACCGACCAGCCACCTCGACGTCGCCAACCAGTTGATGATCTACCGGATGATGCGGCGGCTGGCCCACGACTGGGACATGGCGGTGGTGTGTGTCAGCCACGACGTTAATCTCGCCGCGCGGTTTGCCGACCGGCTGGTGCTTATGCGTCAGGGCCGGATAGTGGCTGCCGGTACGGTCGGGGAGGTGGTTCAAAGGGAGATCCTCTGCGATGCCTACGGGGTGGATTTTGATCTGATCGAGGCGCCTGGGCAACCCGTGCCGATCGTACGTGCGAAGTAAACCAGGGCTCAGGTGAGTCCCGGTATGCGAGATTCGAATCTCGAAGGATTTCAAGACTCACAAACGCCAATGACTCAAACCGTGATTCTTGCCGACTTGGGCCGTTTTGGAATTTGGCCGTTGATTCTTTGGAACTTGTCTAGGACTTGAACTTGGGGTCTGGAGTTTCTCCGGCCTGCCCCATGTCTTGTGAGATGCGCCCGGCGATGCTAGACTTCCCGCTTCGCCGCGCGGGGTCGGGATGGGAAATTACTATGGAAGAACGCTGCATAGAGGGGCTGGAACACCTGTCGGATGTGGTGCGCGGCTGCGTGCTGACCGTGGGTAACTTCGACGGGGTTCACCTGGGCCACCAGCGTATCCTGGCCGCCGTACGTTCGCTGGCCGATGCGGAGGGGCTGGCCGCGGTGGCGATGACGTTTGATCCGCCCCCGGACCTTGTGCTCCGCCCCCGGGACCCGCCGCAGCGCATCACCCCGGCGTTGCAAAAGGCTCGGCTGCTCCTGAAGGCCGGCGCCGACTACGCCGTTACCGCCCGCGCCGCCCCGGCCTTGCTGAGCATGTCGCCCGGACAGTTCGTGGACGAAATCCTCGTATCGCACTTCGCCCCGCGCCATATGGTT
>JASLZV010000305.1 GCA_030754715.1 Phycisphaerae bacterium | reverse complement strand
TTCTACTATTTCCAGACTCATTTCGTCTAGAATAAAATCAATCGCCGCCTCCCTAGTCTCGAATATTTCTTCGGTAAAAAGGAGTTCTGAACTCAAAACGACATCTTCTGGCTCAGTTCTAACCAGTATGGGGGCCGTACTCAAAACGACCTCGATACGATACCCATGTTCCAAAGGCTCAGGTTCAACCAATGATGGTTCAGTGGTTAGCATAATATTATCTCCATAGTTTGTGAGAGTTGTAGCGCTACAAGTTGCGATAGTTCGATAGATTAACCGCTCTAATGCCCGCATGGATAATTCGCAGGCTGCCCCCGGTGTCGCACACATCTATCGTTTGGTTAGGATGCTATCGCTCAACCCTTAAGGAGGTGGGGCTAGGATATGCGCTGAATCACAAGTTGTTGATTGTTCCTGAGTTTCTTTACTCCCATGATATAGCAATCAGACGTAACTGTATGCCACTCGGCTTGAAACTTACGCCCCTTGACTTGGTTCTTACGATCTTTCTGATAGATTGCAAGGCTTTTGCTTTTGTACTTCCTGTAGACAGTACCAGTCCACGGGTCGTGAGGCTTGACCCTAGCCCCGCAGATAATGATTACCTGTTGCCCGACCTTAATATCATCTAGGCAGTCGATACTTGGCCGTGCTTCAGTGTGCGGTTTCTCACTCATACGGAAAGGAGTGGGGTCGTTTACATAAATATTATATGGTACTTTATCTTGCATAATGTTTTCTCCAGAGATTTAATGGAGCGCACCGGCAACAACCCGGACGCTAGGATTCCAACAAGCAGAACAGGTTGCCTCATCGCATGACTTAAAACCTAAGTCATCCTCGACAGGGCAGATGTAGGCTTCCGTTTCTACACCGTGTTTGTTCCGTTTGTTGTACGTCAGATGATGGGCAATCTGGGGTTGTTCGTCAAATCCTTTGACTTTCCCCCCGTCAACAAAGTAACCGGACATACTGATTACAAGGTTATCGGGTATCACGCCACCGTTACGCAGGAACTCTTTTAGAATTCCCTTTTCTTTGGTCGGCATCCAATGTTTAAGGTGCGGAGTGTTTACGCAAACCTCAACAATGTTCTGCAGATGCTTCACACTGTCGAGGTCACCGCTCCCCTGCCAACGAAAGAACTCTTTTACCTGTAACCAGAGGAGCATGGTCATTGCAACCACCCACAGTGGGTTATACAGCAACTTATATCTACGCTCTTGCGCCTCCCTGACTACAGGGTACTGATAGTGACCGCGATTATCAGCATAGCATTTCTCACAAACTGTGCCTTCTACTTGGGCTAACACCTGCCCAACATGACAACGCTTGGCCGGTAAACCAAAAGACTTAGACCACATCTTAGACTCGTTAGATAATCCACCTGTGATCTTGTTACACAACTCAATCGTTTTTGTCTTGGTCATTTTGTGCCTCCATAGTTCTTGGGATACTGATTGGGTTCATCTTCATCAACGTCCTGATCATGGTCTTTATAACTTGGGTTAGTCTTGGCCTCATTCCATATCCGGCGCTTCTCTTTATCCCAATCAGAGTCCTGCTCAAGACTCGTAGTACTACCAGTCTCATGGTCGGCAATTATCTTTTGCACGTTCTCGAACAGTGGCTCAATGTCTATGCCATGCGACTCAAGCAGGTCACGATCACGTTGCTCACTGGTAGGCTCTGTTGATGTAATAGACCCTGCCTTGAAGCCTTCGGTGTAACCCACATCGTAACCGGCTTTCCATACAGTTTCGTTACGCTTCATTGCTTCTTCGATTTTCGCTGGGTCAAGTTTCCGCCTCTTCCCCAGCAATTGCCTGCTTATTTCGATGAGCCCTACTGGTTCAAATTTTTCGTTCATGACTTATTCTCCTATATGAATACTACTGAACTGGGGAATTATTCCCCAGATTGATGCAGGATGCATCTTAATGGGGGCCAATACATGCACCCCCATTGGGTTACACCCTCAAGCGGGATAATTCCAGACATTGTGGTACTGCGGTGGCCATTCCTCCCAGTAACGCTTAGTGTACTCAGGGTATTCTTTTTCTAGGATAGCGTGAACATGAGCCAGTTCTACCAAGTCATCTTCGCCTAAGTCGAGGCGCTGTTCAATTGTTTCCTCCACGATCAGCAGTCTGTTTATCAACTCTTTGAAGGTTTCATAGTCCATGGGAGCATGAGGATGCTCAGTGTTTTTCATGATTTTCCCCTGTTGGTGACTCGGTGTCCCGGTCATGCGGGAAGCAGACCTTACGCAGGAATTTCCGATTCACGGGGAGACCGGAATAGAACACTTCGTCAACTGCCTCGAGCCAGACACGACTCGACCCTTCTAGGTCATAGTCGCGCTGGTGTTGGTTGAATGAGTCCAGAAGACCGACCAGTTCGGCCTTCGCTTTGGACTCGCGCTTGCGCTGATTAACCTCCGCTTTGATCTTGCCAGCAGCGATCTCAGCAATGATGCGGTAACTCATTTATCAGGTTTTCCTTCTTCATCTACCAGCGCTACTATTGCTGGGGAAGATGAGAGCAAGTTATCTAGCCAAGATAAAGGAATTCCAGTGTCCTCGTTAGGTGAGGAATCTATCCAGAGTTGAATCCTTTCTTGGATGTGATCGAACTGTTCTTCGGTTTCATCTAGTTTGGAAAACTCTTTTGCTAATTTCTTTAAGTCAGTCATCAGTTTTCTCCTGTTGTTGTCGATCATTATGATCAATGGCGGCCTTCTCCTGTTTAGTGGGTAAGT
>JASLZV010000304.1 GCA_030754715.1 Phycisphaerae bacterium | reverse complement strand
GCCGACAAGCTCCACTGTACCCTCCGCATACCGGATATGCCTTACTGCCTGGATAATGCAGCCATGGTGGCCGGGTTGGCACACCACTATCTCAACGCCGGTCAAACCGCCGAGTTGGACCTCGGCGCCAACGCTACCGTGCGGAGATAACGACGAGGAAATTCAACAATGGACAGGGACACATTGAAAGAACTGCTGGGGCGGGTTCAATCCGGGCGGGTGAGCCTTGAGGAGGCCGTCGAGCAACTGCGCCGGTGGCCGTTCGAGGCGATGGAATTCGCCACGCTGGACCACCACCGGGCCATCCGATGCGGCTTCCCGGAGGTGATCTACTGCCCCGGAAAGTCCGTCGAGCAGGTCGGCCGGATATTTGCCCGCTTGGCGGATGCGGGTCCCACCGTGCTGGCCACAAGGGCTACCCTGGAACAATACGACGCGGTGGCCGCCGATTTGCCCGCCGCCGAGTACAACCAGGTGGCACGGACGATCACGCTCCGCCGGGGTGAGCACACCGAGTCGGTGGGGCACGTGGCGGTGCTGGCGGCTGGAACGAGTGACCTGCCGGTAGCCGAGGAGGCACGTGTAACCGCCGAAATCATGGATGCCCGCGTCACCACGCACTACGATGTTGGGGTGGCTGGCCTGCACCGCCTGCTGGCCTGCCGCGAGACGCTGGAGTTGGCCAACGCAATCGTCGTGGTCGCGGGAATGGAGGGCGCTCTGCCCTCCGTGGTGGGTGGACTGGTGGCCGTGTCCGTGATCGCCGTGCCGACCTCCGTGGGTTACGGGGCTAGTTTCTCCGGGATTGCGGCCCTGCTGGGTATGCTCAACAGTTGTGCACCGGGCGTGAGCGTGGTGAACATTGACAACGGCTTCGCCGGCGGGTACATCGCGGCGACAATCAACAAACAGGCGGCCAACAAGAAATAGGGTTTGCGGATGGATAACGTTAATCGCATTACTGAGATTGCGAAATTGGCCCCGCGCGAGCTCGATGCGCACAAGGGCGACTTTGGCCGCGTGCTGGTGGTCGGCGGGTCGAGCGGAATGGTGGGCGCGCCGGCGTTGGCTGCCGACGCCGGCCTGCGCGGCGGGGCGGGCCTGGTGACGATGGCCGTACCCGAACCGGTGCAACAGGCCGTCGCGACGCTGTGCAGCTGTGCTACGTCTGTTCCGCTTGCCTGCGAGAAGAACGGGGTCTTGGCGCCGGCCTCGGTGCGGCAGGTGGTCCTCGCGGCTGAGCAAAGCGACGTGCTGGCCGTCGGCCCCGGCTTCGCGGTGGGGCCCGACAGGCAGAACATCGTCCGCGCGGTGCTGGACCAGTCCCGGCCGGCAGTACTGGACGCCGACGGGCTCAATAATCTTGTTTCAATCAGCAACTGGCCGCAGTTGCGGGCCTGCCCGCTAATCCTTACACCGCATCCGGGTGAGTTTGCCCGCCTGACCGGCGCGGGGGTCGAAGATGTTCAGGCCGACCGCCAAGGCGCCGCCGTCGATGCCGTCCGCCGGTGGGCCGGGGAGGGTGACCTGCCCCTGGTGTGCGTATTGAAGGGGGCCGGCACGGTGGTAGTCGACCGACGGCGGATGTGGGTCAACGATACTGGCAATCCAGGCATGGCCACTGGTGGCAGCGGTGACATACTGACGGGTCTGCTGGCTGCGATGATTGCCCAGGGACTTGCACCGTTCGACGCTGCCTGTCTGGCTGTACGTCTTCATGGGCGGGCCGGCGACCTGGCAGCCGCGGAACTAGGGGAAGTCTCGCTGACGGCCGTTGACCTGCTGGATTATCTCCCGGCGGCGTTGCGGGAAATTGCTTGAACCGCCCTTGGTGCTTTCCGCCGCCGTGGGCGATTGGATTCTGCCACAGAGCGCAAAACATGAACATTACGACAACCGAATCGGTCCTTTTTTCATGGAGTGGCGGCAAAGACGGCGCCATGGCACTCTACGAACTCAGAAGAACCGGCCGATACAAAGTGCTCGCGCTGCTGACAACCCTGACGGAAGGCTACGACAGGATTTGCATGCACGGGGTTCGCGAGGTCCTGCTCGAGCAGCAGGCGGCGTGTCTGGGCCTTTCTCTCAGCAAGGTTCGTATCCCGAAGGATTCGGACATGGAAGAGTATGAAGCCGAAATGCAAAAGATTTTGACGCACTATCAGGGTCTGGGGATTTCATCGGTCGTGTTTGGAGATGTTTTTCTGGAAGACCTGAAAGAATATCGCCGGGCCAAACTGTCTCAGATGGGATTGGGGGCAATTTTTCCCGTATGGAAAAGAGATACCGCCGAACTGGCCCGCACGTTTATAGACATGGGATTCAAGGCGGTGATTACGTGCGTTGACACGCATGCGATTGACAGGGCGTTTGCCGGCAGGGTTTTCGACCGGCGGTTTCTGCGAGATATTCCTTCCGGCGTGGATCCGTGCGGCGAAAATGGAGAATTCCATTCCTTTGTATATGACGGCCCGATATTCAAAAAAAGCGTCCCGCACGAAGTAGGGGAGATAGTCATGAGAGACAACCGGTTTTGTTTTTGTGATCTGATGCCCACTCAACAGGATACTCTTGCGATTCACGATTCCCGGGACATCGCATGAAGCGATTGATTCTCTTTTTTCTGGCGGTGGCAATTCTAAACGGCGGATGCCGCAAGGAAGCACTCCCGCGCGGCCAGGCGCCGCGACCGCGGATTGTCTCCTTTTCACCGAACATCACCGAGATCCTCTTCGACATGCACCTGGGCGAGCACGTGGTGGGCGTTACCACCTAC
>JASLZV010000303.1:2546-2791 GCA_030754715.1 Phycisphaerae bacterium | reverse complement strand
ATTGAGTTGTTGGGCTCCACCTCAATGATGGCGGAAAACGCAGAAGGCGCCGATACAGACAGCACCACCAACATAATGACGGGGATCAATTGAGCCGATCGCTTCATTATCCTCTCCTTTTTTCTGAGCGTCGCAGCCAAACGCAGGGGTGCAACTCACCATGAACCCGAACGCGCTCGCCAAGCAGCTGGCACCTCGTAAATATGGACGGCTAAGTTAAAAGCATGATACCGTTAATCCTTGCC
>JASLZV010000303.1:301-2536 GCA_030754715.1 Phycisphaerae bacterium | reverse complement strand
TGCCCGTGTCAAGAACAATCCCCAAATTCCGATCAGTGGCTTGGTCCAGCCTCTCGGGACCCGACCGTCAGACCCCCCGCCTTGCCTGCAAAAGATGCAGGATATCCCACTTGACCAGCCCCATCGCAGCCGATATCATGCTCACGTTCAGCCTCCGCCGTAGCCGTCTGCCGCCTCGGCCGGGGTAAATCAAGCCGCAACCGAACGACTATTCAGCAGCAGCGCCCCTATCGTCTAGTGGCCTAGGATATCAGGTTCTCATCCTGGAGACAGGGGTTCGACTCCCCTTAGGGGTAAATGTTGTGGCTGACACGACTTGCAGTCAGCCGCCGGCCTACGCATTGGGCCGCAAAAGGCGGGTTCTGCGCCATCGGCCGGTTCCACTTGCGACTCCATGCAGGCCAATTCGGTCGGGTACTGCACCGGATTCTGCACCGCTTTTCGGAAGTGGTCCTCGGTCACTTGCAGGTAGTGCTTGGCCGCGACGGGCTGGGAGTTGCCGATCCAGGCACAAACAACCTGCATCGGGAACGTCTCGGCAAGTTCTGTCTCGCAAGTGCTGCGAAGGTTTTGGAATAGTTTCGGCCACGGCATGAGGTCCGCTGCGCAGAACGTGTGCTCACTCGCTCAGTCGATGTGGCTGTAGCCTTCTTCGTACACCTGTCGGCAGATGCCGGACTCTTGGGCGCTCAGGCCGACATACGGGGGAAGCAGGCGATTGGAAAATCGCGGGTTACGAAGCCAGGCGAATGTCTTGTCGTATGAAGGATCGATCATGTCGCGGGTGCAGTGAGCGAAAAGTTTCTCTTCGAATTCATAAAGCAGGCACGTAATGCGGAACAACTCAGGCAGATCCTTTTTCACGCCGGCTTCAAAGAACCTGGCAGTGGTTTTGGGGAACAGCGCGTCGTAACTGCAAAGCAGCGAGCACCGGCCAACCGTGCAGCCCATGGCAAAGTTGCTTTCAAGCAGAAAATGCTGGAGGTCCGGCGCGTGGATCAGCAGCGCCGCAGTGGCGCGATAGTCACTGCCGCTGTTCTTGGTGGCTACCAGGTTGGGCACCTCATCAGCGATGCGGCGGTAGTCTTTGCCCGTGAGGAATCGCTTGGCCGAACTGCCCCTGTTGTAGTGGAGGAATCGGCAGTCCGGAAAGGCTCCGCAGACGGTCTTGAAGAATTCCTGCAATTCCAGGTCGTCCAGCCGTCCCCAGCAGGGTAGCGTCATCTGGAACATGCGAATACCCAGGTCGTGGCAGAACTCCATTCGCTTGATCATCTGCCGCATTGACGTGTGTATTATGCCAACTTGCGGGTCGAGGCCGGGCCTGACGGTTTTGCCCGCGAATATCTCAACCACCTGCTTAAACAGATCCTCATCGAGGGCATACCCCTCGGACGCCGTGCCCAGCAGGTACATACACTTAAAGCCGTCGTCAATGGTGGTCTGCACGTGATTTTCAAATACCGGCACGTCCAGTTTGAAATCTTCCGTCCACGGCAGGAGACATGCAGCCAGCCTGCCCTGCGGGTAACGCTCGCTATTTGTTTCCATCTGGTCCCTCTAAGTCGACATTTCCCATATGACCTCTGTCCAAGACCATAACTTGACATCGAATGCGTATGATAACGCCCCCCCCCGTTGCGCCAAGAGAATTCGCCGGATAGGCCCTTGTAGGGGCCAGAAATGACTTTCGGGCCACAGGGGGCAATGGCTGCGCGCGCCAACGTGGTTTCCTGATACACTCGCTTGGGGTCTTGTTCTTCCTTGACGTCAGACCTCCTCCGAGTTATTCTCTGGGGTGTCCTTACGTTCGAGTCCCCTTGGGGTAAATGTTGTGGCTGACACGACTTGCAGTCAGCCGCAGGCCTACGCATTGGGCCGCAAAAGGCAGGTTCTGCGCCATCGGCCGGGTTCCCTTGCAACTCCATGCGGACTTGACCTGCCCCCTGAAAACTGATCCAAGTTGAGTGAGAGTCTTTGACGATCTTTTGATCGAAGGAGACTTTCATGAAAAGGTTTACACCAGAGCAGATTGTAGCGAAGTTGCGGCAGGCGGACGTTGAGTTGGGCAAGGGGCACACGGTCCCTGAAGTCTGCAGGAAGATCGAGATAAGCCAGCAGACTTACTACCGCTGGCGTCAGAAGTACGGGGGAATGAGTCCGGAGCTCATCAAGGAACTCAAGGCTCTCCAGAAGGAGAATCAGCGTCTTCGCAAGATCATCGCCGACCAGCGT
>JASLZV010000303.1:0-291 GCA_030754715.1 Phycisphaerae bacterium | reverse complement strand
ATGAAGGAGGCCATCGAGTATAACTCAAAAAACTTGTAACCCCAGCCGGCCGGCGGAGGAGTGTTAAACACCTTCGTGACCGGCTGGGATATTCTCAGCGTCGGATATGCAGGGCCATCGGCCAGTCCAGGTCTTCCCAGCGGTATCGAAAGAAGATTCCCTGGGACGAACGCAAGTTGATCGACCATATGCACCAACTGGCGGTCAAATGGCCGAGATTCGGCTACCGCCGGATTACGGTCTTGTTGCAGCAGGACGGCTGGCGAGTGAACGTCAAGCGTGTTCATAGGC
>JASLZV010000302.1 GCA_030754715.1 Phycisphaerae bacterium | reverse complement strand
CGCGCCCGTGCAGCAAGCAGGATTTGCTCATGCTCTACGAAAAGGCCTATGCGCAGTGAACGACTTTTGCCCAATCCGGCGGGCAGTGGAGTTCTGTTATGTCTGAGGGTTTTACAGGGACCATCCTCCGGGTAAACCTTACCACCTGCAGGATCGAAAAGCAGCAGCACAACGAAGAATTCTACCGCACGTACATGGGCGGCGGTGCCTTCGGAACCTACTTCCTGTTGAAGGAAACCCCTGGGAGCCTGGATGCGCTAGCCGCTGAAAACGTGCTGACCATAGCACCAGGCGTTACTACCGGCGCGGCGGTTAGCGGCCTCAGCCGCTGCTGCATTACCGCGTTATCGCCGGAAACCGGCGCGGTGGGAGACAGCCAGACCGGGGGAAGCATCGGTCCAACCATCAAACGGGCCGGATATGATGCTATCGTCATTACCGGCAAGGCCAAAAAGGCGTCGTACCTGTTCGTTGACGACGATGACGTACAGATCAGAGATGCGGACCACCTGAAAGGCAGGACCGTCCTGGAGGCGCACGATGCCCTGACCGCCGAGTTGGGCCGCCAGGGACTCAGCATCCTCCAGTGCGGGCCGGCAGGCGAAAAGATGGTTCGATTCGCGTGCCTGTTGGCCGACCTGAACGACGTGGCGGGCCGAACCGGCATGGGCGCCGTTTTTGGAAGCAAGAACCTGCGAGCCGTTGTTGTCCGGGGCAAAAAAAGGGTTGGTTTTGCCGATCCGGACGGCCTAAAGAAACTCGCCCGGCTGGCCGTCGAGCGCCTGGACGATTCCGGTTTCCCCAATACACTGCGAAAGTACGGCACTGCGGGTACGCTGGCGACCCAGGCCGAGGGCGGCAACTTGTCTACCCACAACTACAGTCGCAGTTACCGTTCGGACTACAGCCAACTGGACGGCGCCGCCATTGAATCCCGGATCGGCGCGGGACAAACCACCTGTTTCGGCTGCGTCGTCGGGTGCCGCAAAAAGGTCAAAGCCGATAGGCCCTACCAGGTAACCGACAGGATCGGCGGACCGGAGTTCGAGACTCTCGGGCTTTTAGGTTCCAACCTGGACATCACCGATCCGGTCGCCGTAGCCAAGGCAAACGAGTTGTGCAACAACTACGGAATTGACACCATCACCATGGGCGGCCTGGCCGGGTATCTCTTTGAGTCACTCCAAAAGGGTCTGATCCCCCCCCAAGCCGTGGGCGACCGGACGCTCGGCTTTGGCGACCCTGATGCCCTGCTCTGGCTCATTGAGCTGGTTGCCCGGCGCGAAGGCGTGGGCGATGTGCTGGCTGACGGGTTCGAGGCGGCGATTGAGACATTTGGTCGGCAAACAGCCGCCGTGGCCGTACGCGTCAAGGGCCACGGCCTGCCGGCGCACATGCCCCAGGTCAAACCAAGCCAGGCTCTCATGTACGCTGTCTGTCCCATTGGGGCCGATCACATGTCTTGCGAGCACGACTGGCTGCTGGCCGACAACTCCGAGACCGCCAAAGGCCTGGGTATCCTCGACTGCGGCGAAGTGGACTCCACCGGCCTGGACAAAGTTCGCATGACCGTGTACTCCCAGTATTACTACAGTTTGCTCGATACCCTTTGCTTGTGCATGTTTTGCTGGAACCTCGGAGGTCTGTTCAACTACGGGGAACTCCGGGACCTGCTCCGCTGCACCACCGGATGGGACTGCACGTTATGGGAACTGATGAAGGTTGGCGAGCGACGCGTGAACATGATGCGCCGGCTCAATGCAAGGAGGGGCTTGACCCGCCGGGACGATCGCCTCCCCGAAAAACTCGGCACGCCGCTGCCCGACGGCCCGGCGAAGGGCAAACGCGTTGATCCGGAAGCTTTTGCCGGGATGTTGGATCGGTACTACGAATTAATGGGTTGGGATCTCGCCACGGGCAACCCCACACGCGGTAAGTTGCTTGAACTCGGTCTGGGGTGGACCGTGTGAACCGGATGATGTACAACCGCCCGAGGAATATTTGCGAAGTTGCAGAGGACAGGGAACAAACATGACCAGAGCGGAAAAGAATCAGTCATGGCCGGAGTGGTTCACTCCACAGCAGATCGACACGGTCATCGTGGCGTTTGTGGGCGTCTGCGGGCGGCTGCTGGGAAAGCGCGTAACCCACGATTATTTCGTCAATCACGTTCTGGATTCCAGCGTACACGTGTGCAACTACCTGATGACCGTGGACATTGAGATGAACGTGCTGCCGGGATTCAAACTGGCAAGTTGGGAACAGGGATATGGTGATTTTCAGATGCGGCCGGACCTGCACACGCTGCGCCGACTACCCTGGCAGGAGGGGACAGCCGTCGTGTTGGGCGACCTCTTCCACCACGACGGTTCGGTGGTGGTCGAGTCGCCACGCAGCTTGCTGACCGGGCAGACCGAGCGGCTGGCGGAGCGGGGAATCAAAGCATGCATGGGTTCGGAACTGGAATTTCACCTTTTCGACGAAGACTACGCGGCCATTGAGAAAAAGAATTTTCGCGATCTGGTGCCCGCCTCCGATTACCTGATCGATTACCACATCCTTCAGCCGGGCCGCGACGAGGACGTCCTCCGGAGGCTGCGCAACGAGATGACCGAGGCGGGTATCTCCGTTGAGTCCAGCAAGGGGGAGTGGGGCAAGGGGCAGCACGAGGTAAACCTGCTCTATGCCGAGGCGGTGGAGATGGCCGATCGCCACGTCCTTTACAAGACCGGGGCCAAGGACATAGCCGCTCAGCAGGGCAAGGCAATCACCTTCATGGCCAAGTTGGACACG
>JASLZV010000301.1 GCA_030754715.1 Phycisphaerae bacterium | reverse complement strand
ACCCCTGGCGTGTTCCAGATCGCGGTTCAGGGCATTCAGGCCGCTGCCTGCCGATAGGTCGCAATGGAGATTCTCATGCTTCCGCAAGACTTTCGCCAGGCGCCCGCCGGTGACGACCGTACCTTCGGGATAAGCGCCCCTGATCTGACCCGCATCCCCGGAGATCTCTCGCCAGAAACCCGGGGCATGCCCTATGAATTGCGTCTGGGGGCACAACCGGCACATGTTTTCGACCACCGAAATGTCGCCGCCGTACCAGGAGGGCCAGTCGAAGGGACTCTTGGAGATCCTATCGGGCGCCTTGGGGGCGCACTCAACACCTTGCAGGTGAAACAGAACCGGTAGGTTCAACTCGCTGCAGTATTGAAACATGGCAATGGCATCCGGATCATCGTATCGCATGCGGCATTTCAGTTCACCATACACTCTGATACCGTGCATCCTGACGGCAGCGTAAAGCCTGCCGCGGGCCGTCCTGTCGCGGGGGTCGGGCGCCCAGCCCCCGATGAACCTCTCGGGATACTTATGCAGCCCGTCAACTACCTGCCACAGCGGAATCCCCACACCCCGAGGGTCCAGCGACTCGTAAGAATACAGCTCAATGTCAGCCTCATCCTTAGGCAGTTCCCAGGACAGCAGCCAGGTCGTTTCGATGCCCAGTTCATCCATGTTGGCTACAAGTGCGTCCGTCGTCCGCCAGTTCCAATTGGGGTGGTTGTGGATGTCTATGATGCGACGCGACATATCGGTTCTCCTGCAACCTAAGAGCCCCCAACAAACCGCCTTTGCCTTCCGGCCGGCAATTCTATCGATGCTTCTCCTCGTAATGCGTGCGGGCGATGATGTTGTCGCAGGCAAAATACTCCACACGCCCTCGCCACTTGCTGACCTCCAGCATCTCCCCCGCCAGCCTTGCCCGCTGGGTATCTTCGAAGTCACCCACAACCGCAGGGGTATATCCGACGCGCTGAATCACAAACACCGAATGGATCGTCGGCATGGGCACGATGGCCAGGGGACCTTGCTCATCGGCAGATAATGGGCGGTCAACATCGGCCGGCACAAGTTCGAACGCTCGGACAAGGAAATGCCCGCCGGCTGCTCTCGGAGCAAATACGCCTCGCACGCCCGGCGGCAGGAAAACAATCGGCTTTTCCAGAAACGATGCCGCCTCGGCTTGTGCCCGGGCCTGCTGTTGGTCCGCCCCTTGTTGCAACGCCCGCCAGTAAGCCCACTGGGCAGGCCGCACGGACACCAACCGCGCGATAGCCCCCGTTTCCGTGGTCTCCATCTTCTGTGCCTTGGCCGCCGCCTCCAGGCCAACCTCTTCGGCGTGCTTTTTGATTTTTTCAGCCGAGTCGGTGGCGCCGGTGGCGAACGCCTTAAGGATCTTCAGGTCCTTCACAACCTGCTGCCGCACCTCCGCAGTAGGCTCATCCAGCACGTGAGCAGGTTCCGCTTCAATAATCCGCCACAACAGCCGTCCCATTCTGCCTGGGCCCACATACATTACACGCCCGGGCTCATGGAGTTCCATTTGCGAACGCCCGCTATCGTCGGAGTCGAACGGTTTAGCATTGAACGCCACATCCAAAAGCCGTTGCCCCTGGCCAGGCAATGTGCCGGCCGCCCCCAACAGTTCGTTCCTTGCCAGTTCGTCCCTATCATCCAGTTCTGTCCGCCCGGACTTCAGGGGCAGGATTCTCATGCCCCCGGCTTGGCCGACCGGGAAAAGGACCTCGTCAAAGCCTTGGCACATGGCCCAGTCCAATTGGGGATACCCGGGCTCCTTCTTCCCATCCTTGTCCTTCTTCTCTTGCGGGATAGCCTCCCTCTGGACCTCCTGACTGCTGAACACCAGGCGGGTGATCTCCTGCAACACGACGCCTAGCGGGTGGTCTTTGTCGGCCCTCAGGCCCTCGGGAACACGGATAACTCGGCTGACATAGTATTCCCCCGCGGTTTCCCACGGGTAGCAGATGGCGCGCAGACCGGTCGCCTTCGCCAGCACGGCCACGGCCTTGTCCAGCCCCTTGCCACGCAACTCCGCAATGGTCTCTTTGGGCACCATCACCGCCAGAGCCTTGTCAGCCGGGCGAATCATTTTCTTCACGGTCCACTTATACACGTCCACATCCCTCGACGTGTCGTCAGCAAACGCCTGCACCTTAGCCTGCACCTGCTGCACAACCGCACCGACCTTTTCCTCGGCCTCTGCACGCGAGAGCCTCTCGACCACCTGCATCCAGGCCTCGTCGAGAGTCATCTGAACCTCGGCCTCCCGCGGCGCCGTCGTAGTGGCCGGCTGGCTCGCGGCGGCCTCGGCGGCCGCTCCACCCTCCCCAGCCGCCTGCGTACTGGTACTGGGAACTTTCTTGGTAAACTCCGCCTTGTGCTCGCGCCAGTATTCTCGCACCACTCGCGGGGCGGGGCGGACAACTCGACCGATCACCTCTTGGTCGACAAACAGGTACGAGACCCGCACACGGTTGCCCTGGTGGTAGCCGAAGCCAAACGAATTGACCGACGGATACTCTCCCCGCGTCGCTTGGCGGTAAGAGTTGAACTGTTTGAGGATTTCATCTTCGGACGGTTCCGGCATGTCTTTGATGAATTGCTCGGCCGGTATCTCCAGCACGCGCAAACTGATCTTTTCGTTCAGGTCCCGGAAGATCCGCTTGATATGGGGCTCAGACGGTGGTACCCCCACCTGCTTGGCCCTGAAACCCCACATGACGCCCAACCAACGCGCCACCGCACTGCGGAGGGCTCGCTCGCCCACCTTCTGGTGGGC
>JASLZV010000300.1 GCA_030754715.1 Phycisphaerae bacterium | reverse complement strand
GGCGCGGGCCTGACGTAGTGATGGTGGACCGCTGCGAGGACACCCCCACAGCCAAACTGATCTGCCGGGGCGCCGAACAGAACCTGATGCTCGTGGGTATGCGGGCCGGCGATTCGTTTACGGCCCTGGCGAGGTGGATTAAGGTTTGCGGCCAGCCCGAGAGGGCGATGGATCATCTTTGTGGCGTGCTGTGCCAGTTGCTCGTTCGCAAACTGTGTCCCGTCTGCCGGGAGGCATATCGCCCCGACCCGCAATTGCTGGCAAAGGCCAACATTCCAGCCGAGGGGGTGGACCGATTTTATCGTTCTCCCAAGCGGAGAGTATTGGACCCGAAAGCATTTGGCGAACTTGACGAGAACGGCAATCCCATTGTCTGCTCCACGTGCCACGAGACCGGCTACTCGGGGCGCACGGGTGTGTTCGAGTTGCTGCGGCTGACGGACGAACTGCGGCAACTGGTGCTCGAGCAGGCGCCGCTGACGCAGATCAGGGTCGCCTGCCGAAAGAACAACATGCACTACATCCAGGAAAACGCCCTCCGGAAAGTGATCGAGGGCACGACCAGCGTGCAGGAAGTAATCCGCGTTACCCCCAAGGCCCCAAAATCCTGAGCGAGTAAAAGGCGGCGGTTCGGCAGGACCGCTGTGCGAAACTCATTGTTGATTAGTTAGGGAGACCCCGAGATGTTGCTGATTGTGCTGGCGGCGGCATTGATACTGGCCATCGCATTGTACCAGATTTTGCAGGGCGTGTACACCGCGTTGATTATGGCGATACTGACGACGCTGTCGGCCGCCGTGGCATTTGGTCATTACGAGCGGCTGGCTGAGGCGTTCCTCTACGACAGGATGCCGGCCTACGCGGACGCAGCGGCCTTGGCGGCGATTTTTGTGCTGGTGCTGCTGGGGCTTCGTCTTCTGGCCGATCGGTTTCTTGGCCGAAACGTGGTACTGGGCCTGTGGGCCGACCGCATTGTGGGGGGGCTGCTGGGTCTGTATGTCGGCATGGTCACGGTCGGTGTCCTTGCGGTGGCGGTCCAGATGCTTCCGTTCGGGGCAAGTGTTCTGGGGTATCGCCCCTTCAGCGATTCGCTGCAGCGGTCCAGGCGCCTTGGTCCGTTCTATCCCGATGAATTTACGCTTGGGCTTGTGGACAAACTCTCGGCGCTGGGCCTCAGCGGGTCCCAAAGATTCACGCAATTGCACGACAACCTGCTTTTGGAGTCTTTTTGTGCCCGGAACACGGCCGAAAGGTACGGGCGCGTTGATGTGGATCGCAAGGCCAGGGGAGACTTCCAGGTGTTCGGCGCCTTTGAATTCACCCAGGAGCAATGGAAGCTCGCGCAGAAGGGGAAGCGCTTGCAGAACGGCGGCGAATTGGATCCGCTCATCGGCGAGGACTGGCAGGAGCGCCCTCGCATCATCATCCTGCGGGTGGCGGTGGGCCCCACCGCCCGCGATGAGGACAACTGGTACCGCCTGCCGGCTACTCATTTCCGGCTGGTTACCGGTGCCGGACAAAGCCATTATCCTGTCGGCTACCTGACGCGCCCCCGCCTGGACGATCCGTGGCGCCTGTGGGCGGCCGACGTCAAGGATGAGAAGGGGCAGATCGCGCGGCTGTGCCGCGAGGTGAGCTTCGACAGAAAACACCTCAAGGAGCCGCTCGAAGTGTACTGGGTGTATGTGCTTCCCGCTCAGCCGGAATCGTACAACCTCGACGAGGAGGACATCGACCGGAGCGAGGAGTCGGCTAGCGAGGAACGAGAGGCTTCTTTGGAAAAGGCCTACAGCCCAGCGTATCTGGTATTCCGCCGGACGGCGCGAGCGGAGATCGACAAACCGAGACAGGACGAGCTGCCCAGGTGAGGATTATCTGGACATGTGATGTCGTTTGGGCAGATACGGCCGCCAGAACCGGTAGGCCGCCTCGGGTCGTCGCAGGTGCCCGCCTTGGAGTTTCTTTATTCGGGCTTTCTTCATCCCATGCCGTCGCAGCCATCGGAATGCTTTCCACCCGTCGCGCTTGATTTGCGGCAGATCATCCTTGCCCCAAAACAGCATGATGGGCAGTTTTCGGGTCGCCGTGGTAATTTCGATGTTCTTGAAGATTTTCAGGCTGCTGTTGCCCGCGCGGGAAATCAGCATGCTGAACCGCTGGGGGTTGCGCAGTCCGATGTAGTACATCGTGTAGCCCCCGGCTGAGAAGCCGCTCAGCAGGACCGAACGCCGGTCGACGCGGTATTTGTTGCACATTTCATCAAGAACGGCCAGCACGTTGCGCTCGTCGCGCAGGAGTTTCTCGTCCCACGATAATACCGGCAGAATACCCTCGGCGCTGCAGAGGCTGGGGGCCACCACAATCAGCCCGTACTTTTCGGCGTAGTACTTCCATTCCTTGGACTGCCGCAGCGGGCCGTCCCAAAGCATGGACCCATGCAGTGTGATCACCAACGGCCAGTCGCGCTTCTTGGTGTAGTAACTCGGGACGTAGATGTAGTATTTCGTCCCGGTGGTGAGCTCATGTTTTTTCGTTACGCTGACCGGGGTGGGGGGGGTGTAGGGCACGAGACACCCCCTTAGAATGCAAATCAGCGGCAGAAGCAAAAGATACCGTTTCATGGTGGCTCCATTGATTCGCTTTCGGGCGCGGAGCGGATATTGTATATTCGCAGGCTGAGTGGTTGCAAGAAAGTCAAATCGGCAATTTGCCGATACAATGGGTTGAGTGCGGTTTTTCTCTGTGATTGGGATAGGCTCCAAACACGAGGCGACCTTGTTTTCACGAGGCATGACATTTCTGGTGATCCTGATGTTGTCGGCGTG
>JASLZV010000002.1:6873-26897 GCA_030754715.1 Phycisphaerae bacterium | reverse complement strand
TGATGAGGGAGGGGTACATTACCGAGAAGCAAGCCGTCTGCCGCGTCGAGCCCAAGTCGCTGGATCAACTGCTCCATCCGACGTTCGACCCCAAGGCCGAAAAGGCCGCCAAGCTTATCGTCACAGGACTGTCGGCCAGCCCAGGTGCGGCAGCCGGGCAGGTCGTCTTCAGCGCCGAGGAGGCCGAACTGTGGGCCGAAATGGGCCGGGCCGTGATCCTGGCCCGCATCGAGACCAGCCCCGAAGATATCGGTGGAATGCACGTGGCCAAGGGCATCCTCACCAGCCGAGGCGGCATGACCTCGCACGCAGCCGTCGTCGCCCGTGGCATGGGTAAGTGCTGCGTAGCCGGGTGCGGCGATTGTGTCATCAATTATAAGAGCAAAACCTTCGCCGCCGCCGGCAGGACCATCAAAAAAGGCGACTGGATAAGCCTCAACGGCTCGACCGGCAAGGTATATGTCGGGCGGGTAGGCACTATCGACCCGGAATTGACCGGCCCGTTCAGTGCGATCATGAGACTGGCTGACAAGTACCGTACGCTGGGCGTTCGCACCAACGCCGATATGCCCAACGACGCCGCGGTGGCAGTCAGGTTCGGCGCCGAGGGCATTGGCCTGACCCGCACCGAACACATGTTCTTTGAGGGCAACCGCATCATCTCCATGCGGAAGATGATCCTCGCCGAGGACATCGAAGGCCGCCGGAAAGCCCTCAAAGAACTCCTGCCGCTCCAGCGGAAGGATTTCGTGGGTATTTTCAAGGCCCTTAAGGGTCGCCCCGCCACCATCCGCTTCCTTGACCCGCCGTTGCATGAGTTTCTGCCGCACGACAAAGAAGGTCAGGAAGAGATGGCCAAGGCTATGGGCGTGTCATTCAGGAAGATCAAGGAAAAGGTCGACAGCCTCCACGAATTCAACCCCATGCTCGGTCATCGTGGCTGCCGGTTGGGTATCTACTATCCGGAGATTACCGCAATGCAGGCCCGAGCGGTTGTCGAGGCCGCCTACACCGTCCCTGGCGCCAAGGCTGAAATCATGATCCCGCTGGTAGGAAACGTCAAGGAATTGGTCCATCAGAAGCAAATTGTCCTGGACGTCATCGAGCAGGTCAGGAAGGTCAAGAAACGCAGGAAGGCCCCGTCGATCAAGATCGGAACGATGATCGAGGTGCCACGCGGTGCCCTGACCGCCGACGAAATCGCCAAAGAGGCCGAGTTTTTCTCCTTCGGTACCAACGACCTGACACAGATGGGCTGCGCCTTCAGCCGCGACGATGCGGCCAAGTTCCTCAACCAATACGTCAAGATAGGCATCTACGAGCATGACCCCTTCCAGACGCTCGACCGCCGCGGCGTGGGCGAACTGATCCGCATCGCCGTTGAGAGAGGCAGGAAGGCCCGGCCGGATCTGAAACTTGGCATCTGCGGCGAACACGGCGGCGACCCCGACAGCGTTGAGTTCTGCCATCAGGTCGGCTTGGATTACGTTTCATGCTCGCCGTACCGCGTGCCGGTGGCCAGGCTGGCAGCCGCCCAGGCGGCAATCAAGTTCCCCCGAAAACCTGCCAGGAAATCCACCAGGTAAATCGCAAATCGCGAATAATCAAGACCGCTAGTGTCCGGGCCAGCCGGGTCGTTTGGCTTTTTCCGATCCCAGCAGCATCTCTCGCATCAAGGCGGGTGTCTTGAGTTTGAACTCACCGTCGAATTTCAGGGCCTCCTGATTGGCCATCGCCTGTTTGGCCGCCCTGTACATGGCAGCCACCCCCAGGCGCACAGGAATGACGATTCTTACCTTTTCCCCGCTGGGGAGTTTGGTTACGGACGTTTCATAGATCTGGAGCACCGTCTGGCCGTTCAGTTTCAGCGAGCCCTTGAGGCCGTTCAGTGACAGATCCCGTTTGCCGGGGTTTTCGATCTCAAAGGTCAACAGGAACGCTGGCTTGGGTCCGCTTCGCAAACCGACGCCACGCAGTTTCCACCGCGGAGCCAGCAGGGACGGCATCCTGCCGGAGTGGGTCACCGGTACGGGCACCGGCAGGCCGAGCATGTTGAACACCGGCCTGCCCGACAACTTGTAGGACACCGAATTGCCCGCGTGAGCCTGTCTCACGATCCGGCTGAGTTGGTTGAAATCGATAGACGCGGCCACCGGGATAATCTCGTTGCCGTAGGCGGGGACCTTAGGTATCGGTTGCGGCAGTTCGCCTTGGGCGATCGGTTGACCGCCGACCAACATGCTGTAGTCAAAACTATATACGCTCGTATCAAACCAGTTGGGGTTGTTCACCCTGAACAGGCAGATCAGATCGATCTTTTGAAAGTTCATCCCCCCGATCTTAATGTCGACCAGGATGACCTGGGGCTTCTTGATGCATCCGCCCAGCACCAAGGTGGCAGCAAGTAAAACGGCGATTCTTCCGCGCATCTGTCGTTAGCTCCGCGCTGCCGCGTGCCGAACTATTCCCGGGGTATTCACGGCTGCATGATACCGCGACCGGTCAAGCCGGTCCATGCGGCCGGTGGCGCTTAGAGGTTTACGGCGTGGTCATGCGTGGCGGTGACTCGGATGTCGCCGAGGAGACGCATCAGTTCTGGCGCTTCGGCGGCCCCTCGCTGCACTGATGGCTACTTCTTGACTCTTGGCTTTCTTGTCCGGCGGCGCAGCAGCAGGCGGATGGGTACCTCACAGTAGGGTAGGCGGTCGCGAAGTTGATTGATCAGGAACCGCTGGTAGGAGGTATCGAAACTGCGCGTATCGTTCACGAAGCAGATGATCGTTGGTGGGGCGGTAGTGATCTGCAAAACGTACAAGATTTTCGGCCGCCTGGTCCCGGCTTTATGACTTGGGCCGCGAAGTTTGACTATCTCCCCGAAGTGGGTGTTCAACTCACCGGTGGGCACGCGGGTGTTGGCCTGTTTGAACAGTTGCCCAGCCAGGCGGATAGTCTGGCGGACGTTTTGGCCGCTGACCGCGCTGGTCAGAGAAATGGGCGCGAACCGCAGTTCCGGCAGCGTTTTTCCCAGGTACTCGGCGTAGTCCTGGCCCTCGGCCCGGGCCTTGGCCAGGTCCCACTTGTTGACTACCAGCACGACCGGCTTGAACTCTTCGGCGATCAAGCCGGCTAGTTGCTTGTCCACCTGGGAAACCGGCACTGACGCGTCAATCATCAGGGCAACCACGTCGGCGCGGCGGATGGAGCGCATGGCCCGGTGATGCGAGTAGAATTCGATGTCGCTGGACATCTTGCGACTTTTGCGCACGCCGGCCGTATCGATGAGGATAAAAGTCCGGCCGTTCAGTTCGCAGGTTACGTCGATGCTGTCGCGCGTTGTGCCGGGCTTCTCGGACACGATCAAGCGGTCGGTCCCGACCAGGGCATTGATAAACGTGCTCTTGCCGGCGTTCCGCTTGCCGACGATCGCGAGTTTCATGTCGGTCTGTGGGGGTGAGTCCTTGATCCGGCTTCCCAGTTGGTCGGCCATCGCCTCGCTCAGGTTGGCGATGCCCTGGTTGTGGATAGCCGAGATGCACATCGGCTGGCCGAAGCCCAGGCGGTTCAGTTCGCCCACCTCCCCGGCCATGCCCGCCTGATCTACCTTGTTGGCCATCAGGATCACCGGCTTGTCCTGTCGCCGGAGCATCTTGGCGACATGCTTGTCCAGCGGCGTAACGCCTTGGCGAGCGTCCACCATGAACAGGATCAACTCGGCTGCCGCTATGGCGTAGGTAATCTGCTCCTCGACGTGATCGGTAAGTTTATCGACGTCCTCGATGCCGATCCCGCCGGTATCGACCAGTTCGACGAATCCCGAAGTGATCTCTACGGGTACGGAGATTCGGTCGCGCGTGACGCCGGGCGTGGCGTCCACGATGGCGATTCTCCGACCGGCCAGACAGTTCAGCAGGCTGCTCTTGCCGACGTTGGGCCGACCCACAATGGCTACCACAGGCAAACTCATAAGGATTTCTTATCAGCAAAGAACGGTCTTGGCAAACCAATAGCTGCGAACTTCACGAACCGAGGGGTCCGGTTACAGTGAGCGGATAATTCGAGCGTTCACAAACGCGCGCCATGAACGTAGAATATGCGCCGCAGGGATGATTCTAATGGAATACTTTGTCGGATTTGTGGCAGGGGTTGTGTTTGGGGCGGGCTTGGCCCTGCTTGTTGGCTACATCCGCAGCCGCGACGCGAGCAGGCAGATGCGGCAGACCTTTGCTGCCCTGGCCTCCGAAGCCCTCGATGCCAACGCCCACCGCTTGGGCCAGCAGACCGGCGCGCTGCTGGAAAGCAAGAGGGACCTGATCGACCAGACCGTGCAGACCGTCAACGAACGCCTTCGAAACATCGGTGAGTATTTTCAGCGGCTGGAGGCCGACAGAAAGAGGGAATTTGGCGAATTGGACAGTTCGATTTCCTCGCTTTCTACCACGACGGGCAAACTGCACGAGATGCTGGCCAGCACGCAGCGGCGCGGGGCCTGGGGCGAGCGGATGACCGAGGATATCCTCCAGTTGGCTGGACTGGTCAAGGGCGTGAACTATACCACGCAGTCGGGCGATCAGGCCGAGTCGGGCCGCCCGGATTTCACCTTCCACCTGCCCAATGATCTGAAAGTCAACATGGACGTGAAGTTCCCGCTGGAGAGTTACAAGGCCTACCTCGACGCATCAACCGACGAAACTCGCGCCGCCGGATTGCAGGCGATGGTGACGGCCGTTCGAGGGCACGTCCGCGCGGTGGCCGGGCGCGGCTACATCGACCCAAAGGTTCCCACCGTCAACTACGTGATCGTTTTTCTGTCTAGCGAACAGATTTTCTCACTTGTTCTGGGTGCCGAGCCCGACCTGATGGACGAATCGATGCAGAGGGGCGTCGTATTGGCTAGCCCGATGACGCTTTATGCGATGCTGTCGGTGGTTCGCCAGGCGGCCGGGAGCGCCAACCTCATGAAAACAGCCGGTGAGGTCATCGAACTGCTGCAGACATTCACCCGCGAGTGGGAAAAGTACAACGTTGAAATGGACAAACTGGGCAAATACATCGATCAGGCCTCTCGGCAGTTCGAAGCCGTCCGCACCACGCGCAGCCGACAACTCGAACGCCCACTGGACAAGATCGAACAACTCCGCACTGCCCGCCAACTGCCCGAAGACTAGCCGCACGCACTGGGCAACGGGCCTTGAATCCAAGGAGCCGGAACGCTACGTTGAATATATGAGTCGGGTAAAATTACAAGTTGCGCTGGATTTTGTGGAACTGCCGCGGGCGCTGGCGGTGGCCGAGGCGGCGGTCGCTGGCGGGGCAGACTACATCGAGGCCGGCACGCCCTTGATCAAGTCCGAAGGCCTGGACGCCGTGCGACAACTTCGCGAGAAGTTCGGCAGCAAAACCATCATCGCGGACATGAAGACCATGGATGTCGGCACGATTGAGGCTGAGGCGGCCGCCAAGGCCGGCGCAAATGTCATGACTGTTTGCGCGGCGGCCTCGGAATGGACGATCCGCGAGTGTGTGGAGGCCGGCAGACATTACGACATCGATGTGTCTGTCGATCTGCTTGGTCTACTCGATCCCGTTGGCTTCGCCAAAGAAGCCGCAGGCTTGGGCGTCGCTCGGCTGGATGTACACTGCGGAATTGACGTACAGATGACCGGCGCCGATCCCATGGCGATGTTCAAGGAGATCCGCAGCGCTACCGATTTGACGCTCGCGGTGGCCGGCGGGATCAACTCCGAGACTGCCGCGGAGGCCGCCGCCGCCGGGGCCGACGTGGTAATCGTGGGAGGGGCTATTATAAAAGCCCGTGCCCCCAGGGCCGCTGCCGCTGACATCCGAAAGGCCATCGATTCGGGCCACCCTGTCGCCAGCGAATTGTTCAGGCGGGCAACACCCGACACCATTCGCCAGATCCTTCAGTCCGTTCGAACGAGCAATGTCTCTGACGGGGACCACCGCCGGCCGTGCCTGACGGGTATCCACCCGTTGAAGCCGGATCAGTTTGCATGCGGCCCGGCGGTGACTGTCCGCACGCTCCCGGGTGATTATGCCAAGCCCGTCGAAGCTATCGACGTTGCGCAGGAAGGCGACGTCATAGTAATAGACGCGTGCGGCCAGCCACCGGTGGTCTGGGGAGAACTGGCTAGCGAGAGCGCCAAGAACAAGGGCTTAGCCGGGGTGGTGGTCCACGGAGCCGTGCGTGACACCGCCGATATCCGCAAACTCGAGTTTCCCGTGTGGACCTGTCAGGTCGCCAGCCATGCCGGCGACCCGCAGGGGCATGGCCGAATCAACGGACCTATTGAGATCGCTGGACAGCGAATTTGCCCCGGCGACTGGATCCTGGCTGACGACGACGGCGTGATGGTGCTGCCGAAGGCCCGTGCAGTGGAGATGGCCAACCGCGGCGCCGATGTACTGGAGGCCGAAAACCGCATCCGCCAGGAGATTCGCGATGGCAGGAGCACGCTGGCGAAGGTGATTAACCTCTTGCGGTGGGAAAAAAAGGGAGGCGGCCATGCCGGCCTGGGATAAGGATACCGTAAGGGCCGCCGGCAAGGACCTGTTGGGGCGGATCGATATGGTGATGGAACGGGCCGATTGGGCGGGCTTTCTCGAACTGGCCGACATGCTTCCCCGGGCCCGGCGAACCTTCGTGACCGGGGCCGGTCGGAGCGGGCTGGTGGCGCGCAGTTTCGGCATGCGACTCATGCACGCCGGTCTGCCGGTGTTCGTCCCGGGCGAAACAATCACCCCCGCCGCCGGCGTCGGCGATATCCTGGTGGCTATCAGTTGTACCGGCACCACCGGCTTTACCGATTACCTCGCCTGCCGCGCCCGTCGGCTGGGTGCCAAGGTGGTGATTCTAACGGCTGATGCCCACTCACCACTGGCCCGCGACGCCGACAAGATCGTCGTGATTCCTGCCACCGCCGAGGACATCGTCGTCCGAGCCGCTGTCTTCGAACACGCCGCTAGCCTTTGCCTCGACGCACTGTTCAACGTTCTCTCTGATCGCCTCAAACTCGATCCTGACTCCTACCGCCGCCGGCACGCGAACCTGGAGTAGGCATCAGCCCACGCCGGCTTGGGCGCCGGAATTGCCTTGCAAGGCCACGGGGTGGACTTATAATTGTAGTCGGCGGCGTGACCTGTCGCCTTACGAGATTAGCTATGTCGGGAGTTCGTACGATGGGGCATCTTGTGTCGACCGGGTCGGCTGCGCGGTGGCTGAGTGTCATCTTGTTGTCGGCTATAGCCACCTGCCTTGCGATCGAGGTGGGCTTGGGCACCTCCTCGGCGCGGGCCCAGGTGACGATGTCCGGCGGCAAAGATGTGATGGTGGTGGGCGGACAGATCACCAAGGACTCCTACGGTCTGTACCTTGTGGATCTGAAAAACCAGACCATATGTGTATATCAGTGGTTGCCCGCAACGCGGAAGTTGCGCTTGATGGCCGCCCGGACATTCAGTTACGATGTCCAGTTGGACGACTTTAACGCCGATCGCCCCACGCCTGGCGAGGTGAAATATATGGTGGAGCAGAACCTCCGCTTGAAAAACGTCAAAGACGTACCCGCCTCGCACTAGGCGATGCGGCATTAGGAGGTTGGACGCTTATGGCTAAGAAGATGTACTACAGCGAGGAAGAGGCGATCGCGGCGCTGGGAATCAGCGTGGAGGAACTGGCCCGGTACGTCAGCGACAGCCGACTGCGAGTATTCAAGGACGGCGACAGGAACATGTACAAGGCCGAAGAGGTCGATGTGCTGGCCGGTGGCGAGAAGGCCGAAGAGGTCGAACTGACTCCGGCTGAAGACAAAGACGCCGACGTCGTCTCGTTGACTGAGGTCAGCGAACCCGGCGAGGGCGATGTCAAGGAAGACACGGTTATCACCGCCGAAGGCATCAGCATTTTCGACGAGGAAGATCTGGAGATTGAGGCAGCCGATCCGCTGGCCCAAACGCAGGTCGCTGCCAGTCTGGAAGATCAGATTTCAATCGAGGGCGTTGGCAGCGGCTCGGGCTTGCTGGACCTGACCCGCGAAAGCGACGACACCTCCTTGGGCGCCGAATTGCTGGATAACATCGATCTCGAAGGCCGGGCGGCCCATGGTCCTGTCCCGCTGCAAGAGACGGCTGCAGTGCAGGAGGCACCGTATCCGATTCAGCCGGAGGTAATCGTGGAAGCGGTGGACGTGGTCGAGGTGCCGGATCCGTCAGCCAGCCTGTATTCCGGAATGCTGATTGGTGGTTTTGTGATAGCGATTCTGATCGGCGGGGTAATGCTGGCCGGCATCAGCGGCAGAATGCCGGGGTATCTGGTAGCCTTGGACAGCAATCTGATTGTCTTGCTGCTGGTCGGTGTGGTGATAACGGGCGTAGCCGGCGCGTTGGGCCTGATGCTCGGCAAGGCTGCTGCTGGCCCGCGCGCCTCAAGCAAGGCGGCGGACGATACAGCGGCCACTGCCGAATAGGTACGAAGGGCGCAAGTATCGCCGAGTTTTTGGAAAGGAAAATTCGATGAGGAAGATTCTGGCAGTTTCAGTTGGGGTATTGGTGCTGAGCGGACTGTTGACCGCTACCGGCTGTGTTTCCAAGGCCGAGTACAATAAGGCGCTGGACCTGAACCGCAAGGCACAACATGAATTGGCATCACAGAGGGCCAAGACCCGCCAACTCCAGTCCGACAAGACAACCCTCATGGGTGAGTTGACCCAGGCCGAAGCCGACGCGCAAAAGGCCGTCGAGACCATAACTCTACTGAAAGCGGCCCGAAAAAAACTACATGACGACTACGACACGCTGCTGGCCCTGTACCGCGAGAGCCGCGAGGGCCCGGGGCCGCCCCCTCAGGGGCTGGTGCTACCCGTCCAGGTGGACAAGGCCTTGCGGGATTTCGCTGAGGCCAATCCCGGCTTGGTGGAATACAGGGCCAAACACGGCATGATCAAGATCAAGTCGGACCTGACCTTTGCGCTTGGCTCAACGCAGATCAAGGCGGACGCTGCCGAGGCGCTGACCAAACTGGTGGAGATTATCAACGATCCAGCCGTGGCGGCGTTTCACGTGTATATTGCCGGACACACCGACAATGTGCCGGTCAGCCGCCCATCCACCCGGCGAAGCCATCCCAATAATTGGTACCTCTCGGTGCACCGGGCGGTGGCGGTGCAAAAATTGATGGTCATAGCCAGCCTGGCGCCCGAGCGCATCGGGGCGATGGGTTTTGGCGAGTATCATCCGGTGGCCCCGAACAAGACTGGCAAGTCCGGCAAAAAACTTGGCAACCAGGCCAACCGGCGCGTCGAGATATGGATCGTTCCGCCCAGCCGATTCCTCACCAGTGGTGAGATGGCCGCGGCGGACGAATCGGACGAAAAGTAATCGCCGCTGGTACATGCAGGTTTCGGCCCCGATGCCCTGCGGCGGCGGGCACGGCTCTGGGGGTGCTGTGGGCGGATGTTGCTTGGGGTAGATGGCGGGGATGGGGTCCCAAAGAAACTTGGGTGCTGAATAATAGGGCTGATTTGCCTGAGTGTCCTGCACGTGCGTTTCGCCACGCCGGTGCGGTATCGCTGACTTGTCACCGCCCTGTGTTGTGGGATGCGGGGTGATGCTGTTCAATTGGTTCCCCGTCAACTACCTGCTGGGCGGCCTGCACTCTTACGCCTGATGGGCCGGGTCCGCCTGTGTGGCTGAGGGGGAGGACTCCGGTAAGTTGCTCGATTCCACCGCAGCGTCCACAAAGGCTGTCACTATGGCCGGGTCAAACTGGCTGCCTGCCTGCTCTTGGATTTCGGCCAGGGCCTCTTCTTCGATAGTCTTGGCGCCGCGGAAGGTCCGTGGGGACAACATGGCGTCGAAGGCGTCGGCTACCGCCAGGATGCGTGCCGCCAGGGGGATCGCCCCTCCGGCTAAACCGTCGGGATAGCCCGTGCCGTCAAACCGTTCGTGATGATGGCGAACAGCCGGAATTTCCTGTTCCAGGAATTCCATCCCCTGCATTATCCGTACGCTCCGAAGCGTGTGTTCTTGCATCAGGCGTAATTGCTCCTCATTGAGTTCGGTGGGGCAAAGCAGAACCGAATCCGGCAGCGACAACATGCCGATATCGTGGAGCGTGGCTGCTATCTCGATGCGTTTGATCGACTGCTTTGGCAGATTCATCTTCCGGGCGATCAGCGAGGCATAGTGCCCGACCTTTCTCGCATGGTCGGCCATGTTGGGATCGCGATGTTCCAGGAGATCTACGATTTCATGGACGGCTTGTAGGAACAGTTCCTTGAAGCGATTGTCCAGCCCGGCGAGTTTCTTGTTCAGGACGTTGCGCTCGGGCGCGGTACTTGGGACCTTGAGCGAGGTACCCTTCAGTTCACTGGCGTGTACGACGCGGTTTCGCCCGCGTTCCTTTGCGGCGTACAGCGCCTGGTCGGCGACGTTGATCATGTCCTCGCGAGAGTTGATTCCCTCGACACTCAGGTCGGTTATCCCGATCGAGAGGGTTATGTTGAATTCCGCAGAATTTACGGTGATGGCGTGGGCGCCTACTAGTTGTCGGAGGCGCTGGGCGACGGCTTCGGCGTCTTTGGCGCTGGTTTCCGGAAGGAGGATGGCGAACTCGTCGCCGCCGATGCGTCCGGGCAGGTCGGCCTGTCGGCAGGCTTGGCGGCAGGCCTGTGCGATGGTTTTCAGCAGTTCGTCACCGGCGTGGTGCCCGCCGGTGTCGTTGATCGCCTTGAAAAAGTCCACGTCCAGAATAATCAGGGAAAGCGGGCGATCGTAACGCCTTGCCTGGTTGAAGAAGGCGACCATCACCTCTTGAAAATGGCGGCGGTTGGCCAGGCCCGTCAACTGATCGGTCTTTGAGATGTGGGCCAGTTCGGCGAAGGCGGATTGCAACTTCTGGGCCAGCACCAGCGGTTCACCGCGGAGCCCGCGCGTTAGTGCTTCCCTCTGTTCCTTTGAACCGGCCCCGAGACTGTCCACGTGCTGCAGGCGTCGCAGCAACCGAATCACCGGCCCGGTGATCAGCATGTGGGCGCCGACGATCACCAGCAGCGCCAGAGCAATCGATAGCGACAGAATGATCAGGGCCGTTCGGCGGGCGTGGGTTGCCTGAAGGTGAATGTGCCGCACCGTCAAATCGATGCGGAGGTAGCCCAGGGCCTTGCCGGTTGGGTTCCGCACCAGCCAAACGACGGCCAGTTGCCCCGGCCCGGTCATCGAGTGGCCTTGATCGGCCGTATGGGCGATACCGATAGCCGTAGGAAGTTTGTCTTCGTCTATGAAAAACAACTTGCCGCCGGCGGCAAGTTGTTCCATCACTTCACTGCGGACAAATCGCCCCAGCCACAGTTGCCCCGGCGACTTGGCGTTTTTGTCGTCTGCAGGCAGGTTGTGGCGGGCGAAGATCAACAGTTCGTGATCCAGTTCGATCAAGCCCTTTTGGGCGTCCTTGGTCACGGGCGAGGGGGCCTTGGGCGGTTGGGTATGCGGATCGCGAGACCAGGCCTGCACGATGCGCCCCTTGGCATCGGTCACCCAGGCCAGGTCGATCTCCGCCAACCGCTGGGCCTGCAAGGCGAACTCCTTGGTCCCGCCGGTGGCGGCTAGAAGTCGCCTGGTTTCAACCACTTTGCCCCACGCTGCGCAGGCTCGCAGGAGGTTGGTCTGCTGGGCTCCCATGGCCCACATTACCGTGCTGCGCGTCTTGTTGGCTTGGTCCTGGAGGGCGGCAGCTTCTTGTTTGGCCACCTGGGGGCGCAGATAAAAGTTGTCCAACAGGAATATCCCGCACGCGGCCACCACAGCCGCTATGAGTAGGATGCCTGGTGAACTTATCTTCATTCCTGACGTAACCATCATGGGATAAATCGATTTCGAGTGTTTGGCACTTTCAATGTATAGCTCTCCATTGCGTTATCGGCATCGGCGGCCTATCACTTTATGGCGAAGCGAAGCCGATTATGGGCACCCGCGTCACTGAGGAACCAGCCAGTCCATGTGCTTTCGTTGTTGCCTGAGTTTCCGTCGTGGGCCGCAGCAACTGAATTGTACGCGCGGCGGTCAGCATGAGGACCTCCGATCGGCGGACTGTTCCGGTTTGGTCTGCCGGCCAATCGGGATTCCGCACCCACGGCGAGACATACACTAGGACGAACCCGTATCGCGTGGTGGAAAAGTGCGCCCCGCCGAGGTCCTCGCTGATCATCGGGCCTGAAAGTTCCACCTGGAAGAGTTTCGAGTAGGTAAGTCGCGTCTCATCGCTGGCCGATGCGCCGGGCGGATCGAACCCCAGTAGTCCGGCCGACGGGCCGTGCCTACCGTCCACGTTGCCCAGGATAGTAGTACCCACGCCCAGCAGAGCGGCGTCACCCCTGTTGTAGAAGTTCACAATCCCGCTGCGGCAGTTCTTCAGTGCCTTTGTGACGTCGTGGGCGATGGAAATACTGGCCGACAGAAGCACAAGTCCGTCAACCTTTCGCCCTTCGGGCAGTTGCTCGGCGGCCAGAACGGCGATACCTCCTCCACCGCTGTGGCCCACGAGGTGTACCGGTCGGCCGGGGTGTTCGTCCTGGTACTTCACGATGCGGTCGGCAATTCGCTTGGCTCTGAGGCGGTTGCCCCCAAAATCGATCTGGTTGATGATCATGCCGGCACCCGGGATCGGAACGCCCCAATGCCAGATTGGCAGGGCGCGGTCCACGCCACTGGCGTCCAGAGCACTGCGCACCTCGCGGTTTGCGGCGCTTTCGCCCTCAATTCCGGGCAGGATGACCACCAGCCCGTTGTTCATCCGCTCGGAGGTCATGTAGGCGGCGTTGTCCTCCACGCAGCCGCTTGCGAACGCCACAGCGGCGGCCAGTGCGATCAAAGCCAAATGTCTCATGGGTACTCCTTTTACCTGCGAGTTTGCTCCGTTAGCGACACGAGGATATGTGTCCGCAAAGAGTAACCTGTGGGAGTAACCTTGCAAGGAAAAGTTGTGAAAGTTTGCGGCATCCTCGGAAACGCGAGACCGATGGAGAAGCCACGAGGCTGCTGATTGCAAAAGCGAAGAGGAAAACCAGCTTGACCCGAAGAGGCGGGATTCAGATCGATTGTTCGTGTGGATGAGCTGAGCCCCTTGCCGCATCATATCCGTTGTCGTACCGTACCCCTGGTGGTGTTGGGGGCTGCCTGAGGGCCTGCCATTCGACTAGGATGCGGACCTGGAAGATGAAGAGGACGAATTCGAGTTTACCGTAGGGCCGGACGAAAAACCGGACCTGAATGTCAATAACGACGAGTTCCTCGAGGACGAAGGAATCGACCAAGACGATGATGAAGACGAGGAGTTCTGACGCGTTGGGCGGATGTGCGGTTCCGGCTGGCATCGCAGGTGCGATTATGCGCTGCCAGCGAGAAGATTATCTTTTGTTCGCCGGATGGCCGATACTGATATAAGAGAGCCACTGGATGGGCTCTGCGGAGATCGGTGATGAGGAAGAGTTCTGAAGAACAGGCCCCGGGGGGCAAGGTCTCTGGAGACCGGCAGCAGCGCGAGAGCAACCGCCGCAAGAGCGAGCGGCGAAGCGTGACGGAAAGGCGATTGGGCCTGGACCGGCGGCGTGGTCCGGGCCGACGCCGCAGCGACGAACGCCGCTCGGCCGAGGAAGGCGAAATGACCGACGAGCAGTTTGAGTTCCTGATGGCTATAAGGGAATACAAGAATGTCAACAAGCGCCCCTTCCCCACGTGGACGGAGGTGCTGGACGTGCTTCACGCTCTGGGCTATCGAAAAGTGGCCGGCCCGCAAAACATCCGGTGATTGTTTTCCTGGTAAATATTGTGTATGAACGACTTCTCCGGTCCCGCCTGCTTGGTGGCGGTGCATGCAGCAACATGGGCTCTGCGCTACGAATACCCCAATGAGGCAATGGAAATAATGGTGTTGGGCAGCGAAGATCTCGGGACGTCCGTGCGCATCGCCACGGTGGTTCTTCCGGTCGCGGGGTATTTTCTGGTTCTGGGGTTGCTCAACAGCCGGCAGCATCCGCAGTTGCTGACCGCGCGGCTGGACTTCTCCCTGCTGATGTTGGCGTTTTGCCCCGGTTTTATCTTGCCGGCGTTGGAGCGTGTGGGCTTGGGGCCGCCTGTGGCGGTCGTGGCGGCTGTGTCGTCGGCCGTGGCGGTTATTTTGCTGTTGGCCCCTGGCGGTTACAGTTGGACAGTGTATAATCTGTCCACGGACCAAGCCCATCGGGTGATCCGATCGACTCTGGAGGCGATGGGATGGTGGTACGAATCCATAGAAGAGGGCTATCGTGCTGCCGAGCCGGGCGTGACGGTCCGGGTAGGCGGGTTTTCGATACTCCGCAATGTTTCGGTGCGGTTGGTTGGCGGCTCTAAGGCGTTGGCGCGGCGGTTCGAGGGTGAACTGTCGCGGGCCCTCGGGCGGACACGGTCGCAGACCTCCCCGATGGCGGTGGCGATGCTGCTGGTGGCCACGGCAATGATGGTAGCCCCGCTGGCGTTGATGGCTCATCGGGTTCCGGAACTGGTGCGTCTGCTGGCGGATATCTGGTAGGAGCGATACTAGGTGACAAGCCCTTATGTTGGGTAACGATGCAAAGATTGGTGGCCGAGATTTCATTGTGTCGGCCCCTCTTGGATGTTAGAATTGGCGGTTGAGCCGGGCCCGTAGCCGGCTTGAGTCGGGGACAAAATCAAAGGCAAGCCATGAAGTATGCCAAGGCTGTGACAAGTGTTTTGTTTGGAACCATGCTGGTGTGTGCGGGCTTGGCCGGTGGCTGCGCCCAAATCAGCGATGCGATGAAAACCGGGCGGTGGCGCTTTCTGTCCCCTGAGAAGGTAGTCATGCCCCCTGAGGGGTCGCCGGTTAACCCGATCTACGGGGCAATGGGTGAGGCCGACTCCACCCAGGAACTGCCGCCCAATGCCGAGTTCCCCGGGGCCGAGGATCTGGTTTATGAAGACAAGGATTACGTCATCGGTCCCACTGATGTGCTGCACATCTCGATCTTGGACCTGTTTGAAAACGGCTTGGAGACGACGCTTTCCCGGCAGGTAAGCGCCAGCGGGTATATCGATTTGCCGCTGCTGCCCAACGGACTGACGCGCCTCCAGGCGAAGGGGTACACAAAGGAAGAGTTGGTGGAAGTGATTAAGCGGGCCTATTCCCCCCAGATCCTGCGCGACCCGACAGTGGCGGTGACAATTGCCGCCCGGCGACAAAGTACGTTTTCGATTCTAGGTGCGGTAGCCGGCCCGGGCCTGTACAACATCACGCGCAAGGACATGCGTTTGCTCAATGCGTTGGCCCTGGCGCGGGGCGTGACCCAGTCGAACATTCGATATATTCTGGTGATTCGCCATGCCCCGGCGCCGCGGAAGCGCACGGTGGACGCGGAACCTGAAAAGCCGTCCGTTGAGTTGCCCAAGCCGACTGCGGCGCCCGAGGCGGCTGCCGAAGACACGGCTGCGGCCATGCGTGAGTTGGCAGAAGCCTTGCCAGGCAAAGCGCCGGCGACGGAACCGGCGACGGAACCGGCACCGGGAGTGATGCCGGTCTTCTCGGAAATGTCGTCGGTGGCTACCGCAGCGACGACCTCCGCTGCGGCTGGTCCCCAGGCGGACGGCAAGAGCGAAAAGTGGATATACACGAACGGCCGGTGGATCCGGGTGGTGCAGGAGGCGCCCACGGCGCCCAAGCCTTCAGGGAAAGGTGCGGCTGAGGTTCGTCCCGTTCGGCCGGTTTCGGCCACTGCGCCGGTTATAGCAACGCGGCCTGGCGAGGAAGCCGACCCGTACGGCTGGGGCACGGTCGACAAGAGCGACCTGACGCGAATCATTGCAATCGATCTGGACCGCCTGCGTCAGGGTGACGTGCTCATGAACGTCATTATCCGTGACAATGATGTGATCCAGATCCCCACGCTGAAGGTGGGCGAGTTTTACGTAATGGGCGAGGTTTCGCGTCCCGGCGTGTACACGCTCACTGGGCGGAAAGTGACGTTAAAGATGGCACTGGCCGCTGCGGGCAACCTCGGCGTGCTGGCCTGGCCGGAAAACTCCGTTCTCATCCGCCGTATCGGCAATGACCAAGAACAAACCATGGCGCTAGACTTGGAGGCCATCTTCACTGGAAAGGAACCGGATCTGTTCCTCAAGCCCAACGATGTGCTGGCTGTAGGGACGCACTGGAAGACGTCCTTTATGGCCGTTGTGCGGAACGCCTTCCGCATGTCCTATGGGTTCGGGATGATCTACGACCGCAACTTTGCCGATCCACTGGTCCTGGGTGGGGTGGGGCAAGACAGTAGTCGGTTCACTCGGTGGTAACAATCCCACTCTTTCGTAAAGGCATGACCGAGAAATCCCATCAAATTGATCGCGGTCCGCCGCTGTCGGGGGGAGCCTTGGCGGATATGGTGGGCCGCGACGAATCGCGCCGCTTCGGGCAGGTGTTTCCGCAGGGCACCTGTGCTAAGGTGGGTGTTCTTGCAATATTGTTTTGTGGCCTGAATTTCTGGCAGTTCGGGAAACTCGCCGGACTGTGGCAGCATGACGCGAACTGGTCGCACGGGTTCCTGATTCCGCTGTTCAGTTTGTACCTTCTGTATGTTCGCTGGGACGAACTTACGGCCGCTAAACGGAGGGTCTGCCTCTGGGGACTGCCCATCCTGCTGGGCGGCATCGCGTTCATGGTGGTGAGTGTTCACCCCATTGGCAATTCGTGGTTCGCTCAACTGAGCATGATCCCCATGCTGCTGGGCCTGGTACTGTACCTCGCCGGGGCACAAATCCTCCGCGTCGCGTGGCTGCCGATTGTATATTTGGCTCTGGCGATGCCGATCCCCGACATCCTCTACCAGGACATTGCCCTGCCGCTGCAGAACCTAGCCGCCTGGGGTACCACGGGGATCCTGCAACTGTTCGGCGTGGAGATAGAAACCACCGCCAGCAACCTGACAATCAAGAGCATCTCGGGGAAGGAGTATCCCCTGCTGGTGGTCGAAGCGTGCAGCGGTGTCAGATCGCTGATGGCCTTTGTCGCCTTGAGCGTGGCGATGGCCTATATCGATGACCGCCCGACGTGGCAGCGCGTGGTCTTGGTGGCTTCATCGCTGCCGATCACCGTGTTTTGTAACATTATCCGTGTGGCGGTTACCTCCACGATGTTTGTAATCGACCGTCCGGAATTGGGGAAGGACTTCATGCACACTTTCGTGGGTATGGCGCTACTGGTCCCGGCGCTGCTGATGTTGCTGGGGCTTGGCTGGCTGCTGCGCAACCTCTTCGTCGAGCATGAAGAAGAACACGACCCTGAAAGCAAAGCCGAACGGCCCACCGCGGAGGACGGCGCATGAATCGTGCGGGACGGACCTCTGCGGCTGGCAAGCCGGTGCTTGCGGTGGCCTGGTTAAGACGCGTGCTGGTGTCCGTACTGCGGCGGTGTGCAGCCAATCGCCATTTCCTGATCGCGGCGGTGGTCCTTGGCGGCTCGTGGCTGGGCTGGAGGATTGCGGTCGAGGCGCTCAAGGTGGTCACAGATAAGGAAGCGGTAGCTTGGCCGGTAGGGGTCAGGGTGGACCAGAATGACTTTCGGATGCTGAGCCTGCCGACGGTTCTGGGCCCGTTCAGGCTGGCCGAGGATGGCGAGTTGTACAAGAATAAAGATGGAACACCAAAACTCGACGGGATTCCTGATGGTGAAACTGTGATCGTCGAAAACGTGATGGAATTGCTGAAGATCGGGACGTCCCGGGACGCCAAGATGGTGTCCCGGCGGAAGTCCAACTGGTATCTCTCTCGCCGTTACATCGACACGCGAAAAAAACGAGGCGAGGCGTTCTGGTTGTGGAGTCTCGATATGGCCTACTATACCGGCGGTTTGGACATGGTTCCCCACGTCCCCGAGCGGTGTCTGGTAGCCGCGGGGATGACTCTGCTTGGCGGCGGGGATGACGTGAGGCTTCATGTCCCTCGGGCCCCTGAGCTCTGGAATGTCCCAATCACGTTCCGGCGCATCCGTTACGAAGTCCCGCGGTTGTCCCGCCGTGGCGCACAGTATTACGTCTTTTCGCTCAATGGGTATCCGGAAGCGAAGTGGATGGATGTACGGCGCAAACTGTCGCTGCCCTGGGGCAAATACGCCTATTTCGCTAAGATACAGTTCGAACCAGTAGGGCAGGTAACAGACATGAACAAAGCAGATGATGTTGCCAACGAGTTCATGGGATACGTTCTGCCCGAGGCACTGAAGACTCTGCCGACACCTCAGAACCTCGAAAGGCTGGAGTCGGTTGTCTTGGGAGCCGAAAACAATAATAAACAATAAGGATTAACCTCTATAGAATGGACTGAACCTATGGCAAGGCGAAAAAGGCTTAACAGGCGGTTGGTTATCATTATTCTGGTAGTGGTTGGTGTGTTGATTGTCGGCGTTGGGGCCGGGCTATGGCGGTTTCAGGACCGCATCTTCCCCAAGGATCCAGTAGCCCACGCAAGGAGGGGGCGGCAGGCCTTCGAACAGGGCGATTACAGGCGAGCCGAGCGAAACCTTCATATTGCCATTCGTGCCTCCAAGGGCGAGAATGCCAAGTATCTCTACGATTTGGGGCGAGTATACCTGGAGTGGATCAACAAGGATGATTCGCTGTCACAGGCCGAAAAGCGCGATTACTACACTAAGGGCAGAGAGTGGCTCCGCAGGGCGACCCAGGTTAACCGGGAGTATGTCGAGCCGCGGCGAATCTTGTGTGACATGTTCTGGGGGTACGGGGTGGGGACCGGACAGTGGAACCAGTTCGTCACCGAGGCCACCGAACTGCTGAAACTGGTACCGGATGACCACCAGTTGTATTACAAGCGAGCCGCCGCCCGGGATCGCATGGTCCACGAGACCCGCGATGCCCAGACCCTCCAACAGGCCCTGGGGGATTATCGAAAAGCAATCGATCTGGCCAAAGAGAACATCGATTACTGGTTGAGGTGGATTGCTCTGTTGGAGTGGACCGAGGCGTTCCAGGCCTCCGATGCCGGATTGAAAGGATTTCAAGAGGCGCTGAAAGCCAACCCGAACAGCGCACGACTGCGGATTATCTACGCGCAGTATCTGCTGCGCAAGGAGCGTGTGACCGACGCTATAAAGGAGTTGAAAGAGGCGATTGAGCGGGAACCGAACAGCCCCGAGGGACGCATCGCGATGGCCCGCTACCTCTTGGGGGAAGGGGAATACGACCAGGCTCTGGTGCAGTTGGATGCCGCCGAGAAGGTTAATCCGACATTCTCGGCGATATACGGTCTCAAGACTGCTATTTATCGTTACAAGAAGATGCTGGACAAGGCGGCGGAGATGTTGCTCAAGGGCCTGCGCAAAATCCAGGAACGACAAGCCCAGGCTTCCGATACCCAGCCGTCGCGCAAGCGGTGGCGTTTGCGCATGGCCAACCTGCAGTTGAATTATTTGCTGGCCAACGTCCGCCTGGACCAGTTAGCCGTTACCCGCGAGACCGACAAACGCGCCTCGCTGCTCAAGGAGGCCAAGAAACACTTGGCCGCTCTGTCGGACTTGTTGGAAGAGTCTTTCTATCGGGCCAAGACTGCCGGGCGCATCGCTCTGGTGGAGAACAATCTGGTCGAGGCCACCAGGCTGCTGGAAATAGCCTACAAGGCGTCCTTCCAGCGCGCCGAGCAGGACGCCCAAATCGCCGAACTCCTGTTCAAGATATACCAGGCCCGTGGTATGCCCGGCAAGGGCGAAAACATACTCAGGGGCCTGCTGAGCTTGCCGAGGCTGGAGCGCAATCCCTTGCTGTTGCTGGCCCTGGCGAAACTGAAGATCCGTTACCGGGACTTTGAAGCGGCCCAGAACCTGGTGGTCCGGGCGATCCGCGCAGATGAGGGCAACCAGGAGGCCAAGCAACTCAGAGAAGAGTTGAGGATCCTTACTGGTGACAAGAAGGTGGCCTTAGGGCAAAAACTGTCCCCTTCGACGGTGAGGATCCGGC